>CAYYBI010000458.1:0-5335 GCA_964469835.1 uncultured Rhodospirillaceae bacterium | reverse complement strand
CAAGGAAGAGTGCGAGACCGACCTGTTTGGTGAGCAGACCGTGCTGTGCGGCGGCCTGACATCGCTCATTCTCGCCGGCTACGAGACGCTGACCGAGGCGGGCTATGCCCCCGAGATGGCGTATTTCGAATGCCTGCACGAGGTAAAGTTGATTGTCGACCTCATCTATGAAGGCGGTATCGCGAATATGCGGTATTCGGTTTCGAACACGGCGGAATATGGCGATCTGACGCGCGGGCCACGGGTTATCGACGCCGGCGTCAAAGAGCGTATGAAGAAGATCCTCGAGGAGATTCAGACCGGCCGGTTCACCCGCGAATGGATGCTTGAATGCAGCGCCGGTCAAAGCAGTTTCAAGGCATTGCGGCGGCGCGGTGCGGAGCACCCCGTTGAAGAAGTCGGCGAACGCTTGCGCGGCATGATGCCCTGGATCTCGGAAAACGCCTTGGTCGATAAGAGCAAGAACTGATTAGGCTATTTTCCAATCTTCGGGTTGCGAATTATTACAAGGGCGCATGGTGCAAGACTGTGCGCCCTTGTTAGCCATTTATTAACGTAAATTCCTGTAATAGTTCTGTGGTGGTTAACAGCCTAAAAGCCGAATTTGGAAGCGGTTATATGCTTTTCATTAATCGCGGTTCTGCTTTATAGTCGTTAACCATAATAGAGGCTGACACGCTGACGCGTAAGGCTGGGTTGAGGGGTACAACTTGGTGTGGCAATGAGACGTCCATGCGGACACTCCGTTCGATTGGGCGCGATAGGCCGAATATCCTCCGGGATGTTGCGGGACCAAAGGCTTCCACCGGTTCTCCAATACCAGAGTCACGACGTGGCGCTAGGGCGGCAATTGAAATTGCGGTCAGACCTTTTGTTGGGGCCGTCGCAAAAATTGCGGCGGATGCGCAATGAACGTAGGAGGGCGCTTTCTGTGTCCAAGGTCAATAAGAACCCGTTCAGGGTAGGGCGCTAAGAATGTTCGGTCGACTTCTTGGAATGCTGTCCGCCGACATGGCGATCGATCTGGGCACCGCAAATACCCTGGTCTATGTCAAAGGCCGGGGTATCGTCTTGAACGAGCCTTCCGTCGTTGCCATCGCGGAAGTCAAAGGCAAGAAACAGGTTTTGGCGGTTGGCGACGAAGCCAAAATGATGCTCGGACGCACGCCGGGGAACATCCTCGCCATTCGCCCCTTGCGGGACGGCGTTATCGCGGATTTCGACGTCGCGGAGGAAATGATCAAACATTTTATCCGCAAGGTTCACAATCGCCGCAGCTTCGCCTCGCCGCAGGTTATCGTGTGCGTGCCATCCGGATCGACCGCGGTGGAGCGCCGCGCGATTCAGGAGTCTGCGGAAGCCGCGGGCGCGCGCCGGGTATTTCTGATTGAAGAGCCAATGGCGGCGGCGATCGGAGCCGGCCTTCCGGTGACCGAACCGACCGGTTCGATGGTGGTCGATATCGGCGGCGGAACGACCGAGGTTGCGGTCTTGTCGTTGGGCGGCATCGTCTATTCGCGATCCGTCCGGGTTGGTGGCGATAAGATGGACGAAGCGATCATCGCCTATATCCGGCGCAACCATAATCTTCTCGTCGGTGAGAGCAGCGCCGAGCGTATCAAAAAGGAAATCGGCTCGGCATGCGCGCCTGATGACGGTGAAGGCCGCGTTATTGAAATCAAGGGACGCGACCTGATGAACGGCGTGCCGAAGGAATTGGTTATTACCGAACGGCAGATCTCGGAAAGCCTGGCCGAACCGGTCGGCGCGATTGTCGAGGCCGTTAAGGTTGCGCTTGAGCACACTGCGCCTGAACTTGCCGCGGACATCGTGGACAAGGGTATTGTCCTGACCGGCGGCGGCGCGCTTCTCGGTAATCTCGATTACGTCTTGCGGCATTCCACGGGTTTGCCCGTGTCGATTGCCGATGATCCCCTATCGTGTGTTGCGCTGGGTACCGGCCGATGCCTCGAGGAGATGAAAACGCTGAAAAACGTTTTGATCAGCATGTATTGAGCTTTACGACCTCGAACGGCGGACAATAAGCGGGACCGCCGGCAAGGAAACTTGGATTGCGGCATCGTCCAGAACATATCCTGCGCATAACGGCTCCGCTCCGCGGTCTGGCGGATAGGTTCGCCTATGTCTTCCTGTTGGCGGCGGCATTCGCGATTCTGGTGCTCGGCAAGGCCGATCCACAAATTTTCGAGCGCGCGCGCATGACGGTGACCGACATAACGGCGCCGGTTCTCGATGCGCTGTCCCGGCCGGCGATGACGGTTGCCAGCACGATCGAGGAAGTTAAGGAACTTGGGCGGCTGCGTGCCGAAAACCAAGCGCTTCGGTCGCAAAACATTCAGCTATTGAAATGGCAGACCACCGCCCGCACCCTGATGGCGGAGAATGACCAACTGCGCGGCCTGCTCGGTTTTGGCGCCGATCCTGAGGCGTCGTCGGTCACCGCGCGGGTCATCGGCGATTCCGGCGGCGCGTTCGTTCGCAGCGTCCTGGTGAATGCAGGCCGGCGCGCGGGCGTGCGGAAGGGCCAGGCGGCCGCGGTCGGCAACGGGCTGCTGGGCCGTGTCGCGGAAGTGGGCGAACGGTCGGCGCGGATACTTTTAATTACCGATTTGAATAGCCGAATTCCCGTGGTCATCGAATCCTCGCGTGAACGTGCGGTTCTGGCGGGGGATAATTCGGCGTCGCCGCGGCTGAACTATCTGCCGATCACCACCAAGGTGAAGCTCGGAGACCGGATCGTCACCTCAGGGCATGGCGGTGTCTTTCCCCCCGGACTGCCGGTCGGGATCGTCACCACGGTGGCCAAGGATGGCGTTCGGGTCCGGCCCTATGCCGCTGGTGAAAGGCTTGAATATATCCGCCTGATGGATTTTGGGCTCAACGGCATGCTGGATGAAATGCTCACACGGGATAGCGCCGGCAACGTCGGGCGCCCATCAGGCAAGGTGGTGGGTGCGGAATGAGGGGCAGCGCCACGTGGCAGACACTGGATCATATCGCCCGGCGGATGACCCCGTTTCTGATTACGGTGGGGCTGGTGATTGTGTCCCAGGTGCCGATGCAGTTGCCGGCCGCGGTCGCGTTGACGCCGCTGCTGGCGCTGATCGCGATTTATTTTTGGGCGCTGCACAGCCCTGACCTGATGCCTGCCCCGGCGGTCTTCGTGGTCGGCATGTTGCAGGATATCCTGTCGGGCGTTCCCATGGGTTTGAACACCTTCATTCTGCTGGTCGTATACGGGCTGGTGGTGTCGCAGCGGCGCTTCTTTTTCGGCAAATCCTTCGCCGTTCTTTGGTGGGGCTTCGCCACGTTGTGCGTGGTCATCGCCGCGTTTCAATGGATGCTGACGTCGATGTTGTCGGGCGCGGCGGTGCCGCCGCTCGCCATCATCGCGGATTATTTCACGACCGCGGCGGTATATCCGCTGGTTGCCTATGTGTTCGTTCTGACACATAGGAACATTTTGCGGGAGGACTGAGCGTGAAGCCCGAACAGGACCGGGGCAGGCTGTTCAGCCGGCGGGCGCTGTTCCTCGGCGGCGGACAGGCGGCGCTGTTCCTCGGGCTGGCCGGGCGGATGTATTACCTGCAGGTCCTGGAATCGAAGCGGTATACGGTTCTGGCCAACGAAAACCGGATCAGCCTGCGGCTGTTGCCGCCGCCGCGCGGGCGAATTGTCGACCGCGGCAACGTGCCCATGGCGGTCAATGTTCAGAATTTCCGCATCGTGATCGTGCGGGAGGAAGCCAAGAACATCGACCAGATGCTGACCCGGCTCAGCCAGTTGGTCGAGGTCGGCGACCATGACCGCAAGCGGGTGCTGCGCGAGGCCCGGCGCCGCCGCGCCTTCGTCGAAATCACCGTGCGCGAAAACCTGAGCTGGGAGGAAGTCAGCCGAATCGAGGTGAACGCCCCCGATTTGCCCGGCATCCGCGTTGATGTGGGCCAGACCCGGCACTACCCCTTCGCCGGAAATGCGGCGCATGTGCTGGGCTATGTCGCGGCGGTCTCGGAGCGGGAACGGACCGGGGATCCGCTGCTGGACCAACCCGGTTTCCGCATCGGCAAGAACGGAATCGAGCGGCAGTACGATCTGAACCTGCGCGGCTCCTCCGGCAATGCGGAGGTCGAGGTGAATGCGCTCGGCCGCAGAATTCGCGAGCTGCCGGGCCGGAAGGAAGCCAAGCCCGGCGAAGACGTGCGCCTGACGCTCGATGCGGGTCTGCAGGATTTCGTCGCCAAGCGGATCAAGGACAAGCGCCGGGCCTCGGTCGTTGTCATGGATACCCAAACCGGCGATGTGCTGGCCATGGCGTCGACGCCGTTCTTCGATCCGAGCTCGTTTACCGATGGATTGTCCGACAAGGAGTGGAACGCCCTGCTCACCAATCCGGATGCGCCACTGACCAACAAGGTGATCGCCGGCCAATACTCGCCCGGCTCGACCTATAAGATCATTGTTGCCTTGGCGGCGCTGGAGATGGGCATTTCGCCCGCCATCCGGGCGACCTGCATCGGCGATATGCAACTCGGCAATCAGAAATTCCATTGTTGGAAGAAACACGGCCATGGCTCGGTGGACCTGATCGACGCCATTCGGGAATCCTGCGACATCTACTTCTATGAACTCTCGCGCAAGGTCGGCATCGACCGAATTTCCGCGATGGCCTTCAAGATGGGGATCGGGAAACCGCTGAACATCGATATTCCGGGGGAGAAGCCCGGCCTGACGCCCACACGCGAATGGAAACAGGCGACCATCGGCGTACCCTGGCAGCTTGGCGAGACCTTGGTTTCGGGCATCGGTCAGGGCTATGTGCTGGCGACCCCGTTGCAGATCGCCGTCATGGCGGCCCGGCTGGTGAATGGCGGGTATGCGGTCACGCCGCGCCTGACCGTGCCGGTGCCGGAGGACGATTTCACCGAACCTTCGCCGCCGACTTTCCCGAAGATGGACCTGTCGGTGCGGGCCCGCCGGCTCGTTATGCAGGGCATGGAAGAGGTCGTGAACAAGCAGAAGGGCGGCACCGCCTTCGGGTCGCGCATCGCGATATCGGGCTTCAAGATGGCGGGGAAAACCGGCACGTCGCAGGTGCGGCGCATTTCGCTTGCCGAACGGGATCGCGGCTTGAAGAAAAATGCCGAGCGGCCGTGGCGCGAACGCGACCATGCGCTGTTCGTCGGGTATGCGCCGATGGATGCGCCGCGCTATGTCGCCGCCGTGGTCGTCGAACATGGTGGTGGCGGCTCCAAGACGGCGGCGCCGATCGCGCGCGACGTGCTGCTCGAAACCCAGCGCCGCGATCCGTCCGGCA
>CAYYBI010000457.1:0-5772 GCA_964469835.1 uncultured Rhodospirillaceae bacterium | reverse complement strand
TCGCCGCCGAAGCCCGCGCCGCCGTCTCGAGCCCCGTCATATCGTTCAAATCGAGGAAGGGCACGTCGATGGCGTCGATCTCCGCCCCCGCGGCCGCATGGACGATGCGCTGGCGCGCATAGAGCAGCCCGTTCCAGCTCGGTTCGACCCGCAGATCCGCCGCCATGTCGACGCCGCCGAACAGCAACGAGTCGATGCGACCGCAGGTGCGGGCGATCTCATAGCAGGCGTCGAGACCGTCATTGGTCTCGATGATGACATGAAAGCGGATGCTCTCATGGCTGCCGCTCAGCAAGTCGTCCAGCAAGCACACTTCATCGGCGGTCTTCACCTTGGTCAGCATGATCGCCGGCGGTGGCGTGTCGGTCTCGAGCATCGCCAGCACGTCGCGCTGGCCTTCCGGCGTGCGCAGGCAATTAATGCGAACGATGCTTTCTACGCCGTCCTGCCGTGGCGGATCGGCGAACAGCGCCAGCGTCTTGTCCCGCGCGTCCTGCTTGTGATGCGGCGCGATGGCGTCCTCCAGATCGATGCAGACGATGTCGCTGCCGGTAGTCAGCGCCTTGGGATACATTTCCGGCTGGTTGCCGGGGGCGAAGATCAGGCTGCGGCGGGGCTGAAACTCGGTCACGGAAGGCTCCTCAATTTGGGTCGAGTCGGCCGGCATTGTTCCAGCAAAGCGCCGAACGGGAAAGGCTGTATTGGACCTGTGCGCCTCCCCGCCGTTGAAACATATCGACCCGTCTCTATTGGGCGCGGTGTGGCCTATGGGCGCACGCCGGATTTTAGTTTCGGGCCGAGCCCCTGCTCGAGGCGTTCCTGCATTGCATCGACGAATTGACACAAATAAGGGCGAGTTTCGCGGGGATCGATGATGTCCTCGACGCCGAAAGCCTCGGCGGTGAGGAAGGGCGAAGAATAGCGGCGCATTTCATCTTCGAGTTCACGGGTCCGCGCCGCCGGATCGGGCGCATTGGCGATTTCACGGCGGAACGCGGCCGCCACGCCCCCTTCGACCGGCAGCGACCCCCACTCCGCCGAGGGCCACGCGATCTTGAAGTCGAGGCCGTTGTAATCGGTCATGGCGGCGCCCGCCATGCCGAAACAGCGGCGGATGATCACCGTGGTAATCGGGACCGTCGCCTGCATCTGCGCGTATTGCAGACGCATGCCCTCGACCAGCACCGCATCGGATTCCGCGGCGGTGCCGATCGCAAAGCCGGGGACATCGGCAAAAAACAGGATCGGGATATGGAAGCAGTCGCACAGATCGACGAAATGGGTCTGCTTGCGCGCGGCCTTCGGGTCGACCGCGCCGCCCAGCATCGGATTGTTGGCAATGATGCCGACGACGCGCCCGTTCAGGCGCGCGAAGACCGTAATCGCCGCGCGCCCATAGGTCGGTTGAATTTCAAACATCGATTCCCGGTCGACCACCAACGCGATGAGCTTCCGCATGTCGTAAGGCTTGCGCCGGTCGCGCGGCACGATATCGAGCAAGGCCTCCTCGCAGCGATCCACGGGATCGTCGCACGAAACCGTCGGCGGCAATTTCCAGACATTCTGCGGCATGTAGCTCAGAAAACGACGGATCATCGCGAATGCCTCTTCTTCGCTGTCGACCGCATTGTGCACCGTTCCCGCGCGCTCGACCGCGATCTTGTAGCCGCCGAGTTCTTCTTTCGTAGCCGTTTCGCCGAGCCCGCGTTCGACAACTGCAGGTCCGGACGCGAAGATCTGGCTGTGATTTTTCACCATGACCGAAAAATGCGACATTACCGCGCGTCCCGCCGGACCACCCGCCGCGACACCGAGGACGGCGCCGACCACAGGTACCTGTCCCAGCAATTCGACGAAGATCTGTTTCGGACTTTGGCTGTGGCCGGGCAACACGGAATAGCCCTTGTTTTTTGCGGTGCCGGCGCTGCCCCCGAACCCTTCGATGAGCCGGATCAAGGGTATCTTGTAATCGAGCGCCAGATCGTCGACGAAGCCGCCCTGCCCGCCCTTGCGCCGCATGCCGCCTTGGTAGGTGCCGCCGCCCACGGTCGTGTCTTCGCCGCCGATCGCCACGGGACGGCCGTCGATTTTCGCCAACCCCATGACATAGGGCGCCGGTTTGACGCCGGAAACGGCGCCATCCTTATAGGACCCGCTGCCCGCCAGCTTGCCCACTTCCCGAAAGGAGTTTGGATCGGCCACGCCGTCGATCCGTTCGCGCACGGTGCGGTAGCCGCGTTCCCGGTGCCGTGCGATCCGTTCGGGCCCGCCCATTTCATCGGCCCATTGGCGGCGTTGTTCGATTTCATCGACTTCCCGTTGCCACGACATCCCGCGAGGTTCCTTCAATAGTCCAACCGTTCCATTCATCATAAGGATTGCGGACCCGCCGTGAAGCGTACCCGAGGCAATCTCCCGCCGCCCGGTTAGACAGAGCGGAAACGCTGCGTGTATGGTCGTCGGAACACATGGGTGCCCGGCGCGCCTGTCCTCCCCCTGTTTCCCAAAGAAATTTCGATGACAAAAAAAGCAACATCTTCGGTTTTGGTGCGCGCCGCACGGGAAGCACGGGCGGCAGGCCGATCGACCTTGGCGGAGATAGACGGCAAGGCCGTTCTGGCGACAGCGGGCATCGCCGTCCCGAACGGCGTTTTCGTCACGGCCCCGGAGTCGATCGAGAGCGACTGCGCGCACCTCGCCTTTCCTGCTGCGATCAAGGGTGTGTCCCCTCACCTCATCCACAAGAGCGATGCAGGCGCCGTGCGTCTCGGGCTCCGCAGTGTCGAAGAAGTGCGCGACGCCTGCGCGGAAATGCGCGTTGCGGTCGGCGACATCGTTCTGGACGGATTCCTCGTCGAGGAAATGGCGCCGCCCGGCCATGAAGTGATCATCGGCGGCGTCATCGATCCGCAATTCGGCCCGGTCGTCATGGTCGGCCTTGGCGGCGTCTTTGTCGAAATCTTCGCCGACGTGACGTTCCGCATCTGCCCGATAGACCGAGAGGATGCGGCCGACATGCTTGACGAATTGCAGGCCGTGCCCCTGCTGGACGGCGCCCGCGGCGGTCTGGTCGCTTCGCGCGACGCCATTTTGGACGTCATGCTCCGTATCGGCGGAGCGGACGGACTCCTGTGGCAGCACCAGAACGACATCGCCGAACTGGACATCAATCCGCTGATCGTCTCCGAGAATGGCGCGGTCGCGGTGGACGCCCGCATCGTGCTGCGGGAAACGCCGAGCGCACCGCAACGGGAAACGCGCACCCCCAAGAGCGCAGACGAAATTCGCGCGCTGTTTCGCCCGCTGTTCGCGCCGCGAAACATTGCCGTCATCGGCGCGTCGGCCACGCGGCGGACGCGGTCGAACACCGTCATGGATCAATTCTTGCAATACGGTTTCGACCGCGACAAGCTGTACCCGATCCATCCGACCGCGACCAAGATCGACGGCCTGCCCGCCTATCCTTCGCTACAGGAAACGCCGGAGCCGGTCGACTACGCCTATGTCGCGATTCCCGCCGCGGGCGTTGCCGATTTGCTGGCCGGCGCGAAGGACCGCTTGCGGTTCGCCCATGTGACGTCCAGCGGGTTTGCGGAGTCCGGACGGCACGACCTGCAGGACGCGCTGTTGGCCGCCGCGCGCGCGGGCGGCGTGCGGGTGCTCGGCCCCAACTGCAATGGCGGGCATTCGCCGCGCGGCAAGCTGACCTTCTGTTATGACGCGCTGCCCGACGAAGGCTCGGTCGGGATTATCCTGCAAAGCGGCGGGCTGGGAATCGACATGATCCGGCGCGGCAACAGCCGCGGCCTGCGGTTCAGCGGCGTCATGACCGTCGGCAATTGCGCGGATGTCGGCGTAGCCGATCTGCTGGAATTCTATCTCATCGATCCGGCGACCCGGGTGGTCGGCATGTATCTGGAAGGCGCGCCGGAGGGGAGACGGATGTTCGACCTGCTCCGCCGGCGCCAACCCGCGAAGCCGGTGGTAATCATGAAAGGCGGGCGCAGCGCGCGCGGACGCGACGCTGCAATTTCGCACACCGGAACGCTCGCCGGCGACGACCGCATCTGGGACGCACTGTCCAAACAGGCCGGCGTCGTCCTCGCCGCATCGCTCGACGATTTCATCGACAAGCTGCTGGCGCTGCAATGCATTACGCCGCACGCGGAAAACCCCACGTCACGCGCGATGCTGCTCGGCAATGGCGGCGGTACCAGCGTGCTGGGCGTCGACGCCTTCGCATGCAACGGCGTTGATGTCGCACCGTTTGCGCCGAAGACGATCGAAGCCCTGACCGCGCTCGGGTTCGATGCGGGGTCCACCTATACCAATCCGGTCGATTTACCCCAGCCGGTGCTGGTCGGGCGCGAGGGCCGGGACGCAGAGGACGTGCTGCGGATCATCC
Source organism: uncultured Rhodospirillaceae bacterium (assembly GCA_964469835.1). Lineage (GTDB taxonomy): Bacteria > Pseudomonadota > Alphaproteobacteria > UBA8366 > UBA8366 > JAOTYV01. Next base: position 1,367 of record CAYYBI010000457.1, on the reverse strand, counting down.
TCGACCGTGAAGACCCGCAAGTCGTGGTGATGCACATAAACCTTGCCGTGGTGATGAGCCTGGCGCGCGGCGATGAGGACCCGTTGATGAACCTGCTCGACGTGGCGACGCGGGTGAAACGTGACCATCCGGACAAGGCACATTTCCTGCTCGCCTTGCGGTCCGACGGCACACTTGCCTATGAGGAAGCGAAGATCCGCTACCGCGCGCACGCGCTGGCCGGCGGCATTCCGACCTATGACGAAATCCCGGCGACGGCGAACGCGGTCGCCGCGATCGCCCAACACGAGCGCTTCCTTGCGCGGAACCGGGCGTCGGGCTGACTTAGCGGCATCGAAACCCTCTCGATTTCCGCTCGGCGCCGCACGACGAGCCCAAACCGGCAGCTCCCATCCATGCACGCGGCATACGAGTCGGGGAAATTGTGATAGCTTGTGACGGTTTAGTGCCATAGGGAGGCGTGCCTTGATACGCGCTGTGCCTGACAGTCGTCCGCTGGTTTTGTTCCTTTGCGCCTTGGTTCTGATCCTTGGATTGTCGGCCGTGCGCGCGGCGTCGCAGACCTTGCCGGCCGTCGACGATATCGCCATCCGGCTCAAGAATTCCGCGTGTGTTCCGGGCAAATGCGTCTGCGCCGGGTCTTTCAAGCCAGAGACCTGGTTGCAATGGCACGGTCCACGCCCGCGCAAACTGGCGTCTGGCGTCGCCTGTATCGCCGCCGATTTCGATGGCAATGGCACCAATGACTATGCGCTCCCGGGTGGTGAGGGGCTAGCGACGGTTGTTTTTATGAGTGAGCCCGGTTTCAACAAGGCCGTGCTTCTCGATGCGGGCGGTGTTCTTGAGCTATACAAACCGCGCAAATCTACAGGCCCGCATGGCGAGCCCGCGAGCGGCCGACCGGGACTTCTGGTCCGTCATGTTGGATCGAACCACATCATTTTCCTATGGCGGAACAATGGATTTGCCAGGATCTCAATTCCGGCTTCGTGAAACTGTGAGGTAGCGAAGATCCGCTACCGCGCACACGCGCTGGCCGGCGGCATTCCCGAACCGGTCAATCCAGCACACCCTCACCGTCGTTTCGCAGTACCTGCCGCGCGTAGTAGGTGAAGGTGGCGTTCAGCGGCGCTTCCTTGAGGCGGTAGTCATGGGCGTGTTTTCCGGCGTCCCGCGGCAGCGGCTTGATCTCGCCGGCGGCCATAGCGTCGAGCTGCATCTTCGCCGCGCGTTCGATATGGAAGGCCAGGACGGCGGCCTGCTCCACCGTCTCGCCGGCGCAAAGCTGACCGTGATGCGCCAGCAGGATCGAGCGCTTGTCGCCGAGCGCGCCTGAAATCAGCTCGCCTTCCTCGTCGCCGATCGGC
>CAYYBI010000456.1:0-10221 GCA_964469835.1 uncultured Rhodospirillaceae bacterium | reverse complement strand
CGAAGAGCGCACCGAGGCGCTCTATTTCCTGCGCGCGCTGTTTGCTGTTACGGAGCTGACTGCCGAGGCGGTCGCGGGCGACGCGGCGCTCGTAAAGGCCGTAGCCATCGTTGTTAGCGGTCTGGAATGTGCTCGCGAGATGAGCCGGGCAGGCGCTGTATCGGTAGCCGCGCGTGCCGAGCTTGTAGCCGTTTTGCGGCCGGCAATACACCGCTATCCCTTCCGCATGACCGGCACGGTAGACGTCGAAGTTGGCGGCGATGCCGTGCGTTGCACAGGCCTTGCGTCGTTTGCCAAAGGCGTTCGTATCGTACCCCCTGGAGCCATCTTCATAGCCGATCGCCTTCCAATCCGCGATCTTGCATTCGGCTTTGTCCATGGACGAGCCGGAGCAGCCGCCGAGGGCGAGGACGAAAAGAATGGATGAGGCATAAATTGATCGCATGAGCTATCTCCCTGTGCACGGGGATTTAGCCTGTAGAAATTTAAAAAAATCTTAAATTTAAGGAATTTATCTAATTCCGTGTTCGCAACGGCGCTTCTGCATATTGGGAAATTCACGTCATAGCCTGCACGGGGGAACGACGCTTATTCGGTGTTCTCGCCCACCTGGTCCATGAACAAATCGCTCTGCGAGCGATAGCCGCAAAGCGCCAGCACGAGATCGTCGTCGAGCTTCCGATTGATCCGGGCGGATCTCAGGAAACTGCGAATTCCTTGATGCACGACGCCGTCATCCGGCGCGGTCTGGGTGTATTGGTCCAGCGGGCGGAAGAAACGACGATGCGGCCGGCCGTTTCTGTTACTAAGCGAAAGCGGCCCGAATGCCTCGGTCGCGGCGCAGAGAAAGCTGACCGGCTCCTTGCGGACGCCAATGCGCATACGCCCCTTGGCGTCCTTGCTGGTGACGAACAAGGTGCGGTCGTCACGGCGGTCTACATCCACATCAAAAATCTGGTGATAGTCCGCCTCCGGCCCCCGGGACACCAGCATTCCCTCGCCGATCTGCATGGCGACAATGCCCTTGGGCTCGACCGCAAAGACGATCAGGCTGGTTGCCAGATCTTCCAACGGTGCGACCTGGTCGAAGGCGGCGCTGCGCAGGCGATTGAGCACGGTATTGAGGGTTGAATCGAAGTAGGCGCGTACCGTGTCGTCCTGATTGGTTCGAATGGCTGCGTCGAGTTCGGCCGAATGCGTTTTGAGATGCGATAGTGCTGCACGGACCGCGGTCTTGGCGCCGATATGTGGGAGGCGGGCGTCGGAACAACCGCGGGCGATCGCGCCGACAATCAGGTCATGCCTGACCCGGTCCACCTTGCCGAAAACATGACAGGAAGGCACGGGACCGGTTTCGGTGTTTGCGCGTCTATAATCCGCGGCGGCGACCCAAGTCATATCGCGGCATCCCAAAATTGGCCGGCGTCATCCGTTGTCGGGCGGATTGCCGGAATGGCCGTCAACGCCGGAACGAACGCGATCAGCCTGCCTCGTCCCAATCCACATAGTTTCGGCCATGCCAAGCGGCCGACGTGTCGAGCGGCGTGCAACATTTTGAAAACAATAAGAAAACGGAAGCGGCCAAAGCCGTGTGAGCTAATTGGGAAAAACCTTGAACCGAATTCCATGCGCGGTTTTTAGGATAGTTGACTAAAGAAATACATGGTTAATTTCAGGTTAAATTGTAATTTCAGCAAGTGTTGATAAAAAGGCGACAGATTCTCTCGAAGGGAAATTAAAGAAGAAGCGGCGACTTATCCTGACCGAACGCGCGGACAAAATCGCTGAATATTAAATTTTAGAGTAGATTTCTTTACGGATTCGGATAATTTGCAATGTCAGGAAGACTGTTGCTGTTATCGAATTCATTTGCGGCTGGGAGATGTTCCGCAATGATTGATAGGGATGCGGACCTCACGGTCGCCCCACGACCGGCGTGGGGCAGCAAGGTACGGGGCAGTGCAATGGCGAACCCATTCGAAATACGCGGGCTCGATCACGTCGTTATTCGGGCGAATGATATTGGCGCGATGAAACGTTTTTATTGCGATGTGCTCGGCTGCGTTCTCGAGCGGGCGGAAACGTCGCTCGGCTTGTATCAGCTTCGAGCAGGGAATTCCCTGATCGACCTTGTCGATATCGATGGCTCGATCGGGCGCGGCGGCGGCGGACCTCCGGACCCCGAGCACCGCAACATGGACCATTTTTGCCTGCGCATCGATCCGTTCAAGGAGGCTGTGCTGCGGACGCACCTTAACCGGCATGGTGTCGAGCCCGGGAAAGTGGTCGATCGTTACGGCGCCGACGGGCGTGGATCCTCGATGTATATCAGTGATCCCGAAGGAAATATGGTTGAATTGAAAGGGCCGGCGCGCGAAGGAATTCGCCAGTCCGCTCCGCGCTGATTCACGTTCCCGGATGGCGTCTCCCAGCAGTATCCTGATGCTTGAAAAGGCGATCGCGATACATCGTCGGGGTGAACGCGGCCTGGCGATGGAAGCCTATCGGGCGATTCTCGACGACACGCCGGATCATCCCGATGCTTTGCATCTTTTGGGCGTGGTGCATTACGAAGATCGGGAATTTGGCGAGGCCTTGCCGCTGATCCGGCGCGCGGTCGAGCTCCGGCCCGATGTGGCGGAATTTCACCACAGTCTCGGCGCGTTGTACCGCGTAGGCGAACACTATGAGATGGCCTGCCAGTCGATCGCCCAAGCGTTGCGCCTCGCGCCGGCCTATTTGGATGCCTACAACACGCTCGGCCTGACCTTGATCGATATGAAGCGGTTCGACCAAGCTGAGACGGCATTGCGGCAGGGATTATCGCACGATCCCGACAATGCCGACCTGCATGCGACACTTGGCAGTGTGTTTCTGCATCGGGACGACCATCAAGCCGCGGTATGCGAATTGGAACGAGCCCTGGCGTTGGATCCGACACATGGGAATGCGTTCAACAATTTGGGTGTGACGCGCAATTTGATGGGAGCGCGCGCGGCGGCGCTGGCGGCATTTGAGAAGTCGCTAGAACACGCCCCTGACCATGTCTATGCGCATTGTAACTACGCGCAGCAACTGCTGATGGAGGGGCGGTTCGATCAAGGGTGGCGGTGCCACGAATGGCGGCTCGAACGGCCCAACTACCGGCGTGACTTAACGGCGCCCCGTTGGCAGGGCGAGCCGCTGGACGGCCGGCGCATCCTGCTTTGGGCCGAGCAGGGGCTGGGCGACGCCATTCAGTTCGTCCGCTTTGCACCCTTAGTTGCGGCGCGCGGCGGGCGCGTCCTGGTGGAATGCAAACCGCAACTGCATCGATTGTTTGCGGGCGTGGAGGGGGTGGACTCGGTGGCCGATGTCGGTGACGGAGGCGCCTATGATCTGCACTGCCCCATGATGAGCTTGCCGTTGGTTTTCGAGACGCGGCCGGACCATATCCCGGGGGCGGTGCCGTATTTGCCGCACCCCGAAGTGGCAACTCCCGAAGCGCCCGTCGGCGCCTTTAAGGTTGGGCTTAATTGGGCCGGGAATCCGGACAATACCCGGGACCGCCAACGGAGCCGTCCGCTCGCCGAATTCGCGCCTTTGGCGGACGTCGATGGCGTTGCGTTTTTCAGCCTGCAATGGGGCGCCGGGTCGGAGCAGCAACCGCCGCCCGGCATGTCGCTGGTCGACCTGTGCCTCGGACAGAAAGATTTCTACGATACCGCCGGTGCGATGGCGGCGCTCGATTTGATCATCAGCGTGGATTCGGCGGCGGCGCATCTGGCTGGCGGGTTAGGGTGGCCGACCTGGTTGATCCTCGACCGGGTTGCTGACTGGCGCTGGATGGTGGGGCGCGAGGACACCCCGTGGTATCCGAGCACGCGAATTTTTCGGCGCGAAAGCGATTGGCCGGGCTTGTTCGAGCGGATGGCCGCCGAGTTGTCTCGGCTGGTGTGGGATTCGGCTGGGTCTGTGGCCGCCGATACTGCTATGCTCCACTGAACAGGGCCGCCGCAATCGGCCCGGAAATGCAGGGGAGTTGCCGCCGATGCTTGTGGGCGTGCCGAAAGAAATCAAATCACATGAGTATCGCGTCGGAATGACGCCGGGTAGCGTGCGCGAGCTGTGCCATCACGGACACGAAGTGCTGGTTGAACGTGGCGCGGGCGCGGGCATCGGGTTCGGCGACGACGACTATCGCGCCGCGGGCGCGCATGTCGCGGCGGACGCCGCCGAGGTCTTCGCCAATGGCGAGTTGATCGTCAAAGTGAAAGAGCCGCAGTCGTCCGAGATCGCAATGTTGCGGGAATCTCAAGTTCTCTTCACCTATCTGCACCTGGCCGCCGATAAGCAACAGACCGAAGGGTTGCTTAACAGCGGTTGCGTTGCGATCGCCTACGAAACGGTGACCGGCGAACACCGCAACCTCCCATTGCTGGCGCCGATGAGCGAGGTAGCAGGCCGCATGAGCATTCAGGTGGGGGCCCATTATCTGGAAAAAGAACAGGGCGGTGCTGGAGTGTTGCTGGGCGGCGTGCCCGGGGTGGAGGCGGGACGCGTCTGCGTGATCGGCGGCGGTGTTTCCGGGCTCAACGCCGCGCGAATGGCGATGGGACTGGAGGCGAAGGTCGCGGTTTTGGACCGGTCGCTCAGCCGCCTGGATCAGCTCGACCTGCGGTTCGGCGGTCAGCTCAATACCATGTATTCGACCGTCGATTCGATTGAACGCGCGGTGCGCGAAGCGGATCTGGTGGTTGGGGCGGTCTTGGTGCCGGGCTCCGCGGCGCCGAAGCTGGTCACCGAGGAGATGGTCAAACTCATGCGGCCTGGTTCGGTGATGGTGGATATCGCTATCGATCAGGGAGGCTGCTTCGAGACATCGCGGCCGACGACCCATGCCGAACCGGTCTTCCGGGTCCACGGCGTGGTGCACTATTGCGTTACCAATATGCCGGGAGCGGTCGCGCGCACCGCCACGCAGGCGCTGAACAATGCGACCTTGCCGTATGTGCTGCGTCTCTGCGACGGCGGCTACCGCGGCGCATTGGCGGAGGATTATCACTTTCGCGAAGGCTTGAATATTCATGAGGGGAAACTGACTTATGAAGCCGTCGCGCGCGACCTCGGGCTTCCCTATACCTCCGCAGAGGAAGTTTTGGGGAATTAGGGCGTCTTGGAGGCGCCATGCCGGCGGGCGTGGCCGGTTTCCAGGTTTTCAATCGCCCGGAAGGCGGCGGGCGTGAGGCCCACGAAGGCGACGGCGTAGTGATCCCGGCTCCACCTGAGAAGGATTGTGGCCTCGAGTTTAAATTGTCCGTCGATGATGATGGGTATGACGTCACTCACGTCGAGATCGGCGTCCTCGGCGACGAATGCGCAGCCGCCGAAGCTGATGTTGGTGACGATCGCCGCCGCACCGTCGGCCAATGCGGGAAGACAAACTGGATATCTCCGGTCCTTGCGCCGATCTTTCCGCGTGGTGCCGCGGAAACTATATTCAACCGCCATCGCCAAGTCCTGGTCGAGAGATACTTGATGCCGCGCCTTCGGTGCTCTCCGGTTCCTGGAAAGCGTGGACGCTGTCCTATCGTATACGTATAAATCCGGGAACGCTGTGATGTTGATCCCATGAATTAGAGAATAGTATAAAATAATATTGAATATTTATTGAATTGACATTTGTTACTATAAAGTTTTGCAGTGTTAATTAGGTTTATATTGATTTGTATTGTGAAAATAGGGGTCAATTTTTAGTGTCGACGCCGCGATCACACCATTACTACATGCCTGCCGAAGGGGCGCCGCACGACCGCTGCTGGATGGCATGGCCGTGCCGGGAAGCCTTGTGGGGCGATGGACTGCAGGCCGCGCGAGAAGCCTACGCAGCGGTCGCCAAGGCGGTCTCGGCGTTCGAGCCGGTAACGATGCTGGCGCCGCGTGCATTGGTTGGGGAGGCGGCACGACTGTGCGGGTCAGCGGTCGAAGTCGCCACGCCACGTCACGGAGATGCCTGGGCCGGTATCGACGATTCGTGGGTGCGGGACACGGGTCCCAGTTTTCTCATTGACGGCAACGGCGGGATCGTGGGGTGTGATTGGCGGTTTAACGGATGGGGCGGCAAGTATTCATCGATCGATGACGATGCGGCGCTGGCGTCGCGGATCTTGGCGCAGTTGAATATCAAATGCTTTTCGGCGCCCTTCGTTCTCGAAGGCGGCGCCTTTCATATCGATGGCGATGGCACTGCCCTTGCTACGGAATCGGTGCTGCTGAATGCGAATCGCAATCCCGGGGCGGACAAAGCGGCGATGGAACGGCATTTGGAGGACTGGCTCGGTGCGCGCAAGGTTATCTGGCTACCGGGCGGGCTGGTCGGCGACGAAACCGATGGCCATGTGGACAACGTCGCCTGTTTCGCGCGACCAGGTGTGGTTTTGGCGTTGAAGGCGGCTGGAGAAAACGATCCGAATGATGGGATTCTGCGCGCCAACCGGCGGGTTCTCGAAGGCGCACGCGATGCAAGCGGGCGGCGGCTGGAGATCATCGAGATTGAACAGCCGACGCTGCGGGATCATGCGAACAATCCGCTCGCGGCGTCCTATATGAACTTCTATCTCGCCAATGGCGGCGTGATCGCGCCGCGCTTCGGTATACCCGCGGACGGGCCGGCGGCGGAAGTCTTGGCGAATGCGTTTCCCGAGCGCCGGGTCGTCCAGGTCGATGCCGCGGCAATCGTGCGGGGCGGCGGCGGCATTCACTGTATTACCCAACAGCAGCCGAGGCCGTGATGCGGCAGATAATCATCGCCGTCACCCAGATGGCTTGCGGCTGGAACCGCGCGGAAAACCTTGCGCAGGCGGAGGCGTTGATACGCCGCGCGACGGCCGAGGGCGCCAATGTGGTGCTGCTGCAGGAACTGTTCGAAACGCCCTATTTCTGTCCCGACATGAAGCGCGAGTATTTTGATCTGGCCCGGCCGTTTGACGGCAATCCCATGATCGAACAGATGGCGGCCTTAGCGGCCGGGTTGGGTGTGGTCCTGCCGGTTAGTTTCTTCGAGCGCGACGGCAATGCCTATTACAACACCCTTGCCATGATCGACGCCGACGGTGCGGTGCTCGGGCGCTATCGCAAGAGCCATATTCCCGAAGGTCCGGGGTATGAAGAAAAATTCTATTTCCAGCCGGGCGACACCGGTTTCCGGGTCTGGCCGACCCGTTTTGGCATCCTCGGCGCCGCAATCTGTTGGGATCAATGGTTTCCGGAATGTGCCCGGGCAATGGTACTGGCGGGCGCGGAAGTGCTGCTCTATCCCTCGGCGATTGGCAACGAGCCGCAAGATGCGGCGCTCGATTCACGGCGCCATTGGCAGTGTGTCATGCAGGGGCATGCGGCGGCGAACATGGTTCCGGTGGCGGCCTCCAACCGCGTCGGCGTGGAGGCGCATGACTCCGCGACGATGACGTTCTACGGATCGTCCTTTGTCGCCGGGCCGACCGGCGAAATTGCCGCGGAAGCGCCGTGCGGCGGCGCTGCGGTGGTGACCGCAGGGTTCGATCTGGATGCGACGGCGGCGGCGCGGCAATCCTGGGGACTCTTCCGGGACCGCCGTCCGGATCTATATGGCGCACTCACCGCGCCGGCGGCGCCAAAGAAAGGCTAATCTGCGGCGTTCGCCGGTTTAACCGCTTCGGTCCATTCCCAGGTAAATTCTTCCGCGCGCGGCCTTTTCTTGAGGCGCGGCGCGGCGTCGGGTGTGCCGAAATAGAGAAATCCGATGATCTCGTCCCGGGGCTCGAGCCCCAACGCTTGTTTCACCAATGGGTCATGTGCATTGGCGCCGGTCAGCATGATGCCGGCATATCCTTTGGCATGCGCCGCGTTCATCACGTTTTGTGCTGCCGCGCCGCAGGCGACGATTTGCTCGACCGGCGGCACCTTGGGATGATCGTCAACGATCTTGGCGCAAACCGCGACAATCAGGGGTGATCGCATGGGTCGGGCAATTTCCTTCTGGCGCGCTTCCGCATCGGCCAGCGGATCGCGCCGGCACAGGGCTTCCGCGAAGACTTCGCCGAGACGCTGCCGGGCATCGCCGCGAATGATGATAAAGCGCCAAGGCCTCAGCGCCCCATGATCGGGCGCCCGCATCGCGCAATCGAGTATTTCCTGCAACTCCGCACCTTCCGGGGCCGGCTCGTTCAGCAGCCGGGCCGGCACGGAGTTGCGCGAAATCATAGTTTCCAAGGCGTCCATAGGCACCTCATAAAATTCTGTTTTGAGTTGGTCCAGTCTACAGTATTCCGGTCGGGCGTGCGACCGGTTCCAGCCGTCCGCGGCCGTCAAATAATGCGATCAGCACGAAACCCGCCAGGAATCCGCCGATATGGGCTTCCCAGGCGATCCCGCCGACGTCGTCGGGGAGGAAAAGCGGGAAAATTCCGAAGGCGACGGTGAATACCAGCCAGATCACGACGAAGCTTATGACGGTCTTGCGGCGCAGGAACGGCAGCGCGGTGCCGATATGTCTCGGCGGCCAGAGGCTCACGCGGGCGACCGCGCCGACCATGCCGGAAATAGCCCCCGACGCGCCCAGAAGGATCGCGTAATTGCCGGGAAACAGCCATGACCAGAAGAACGCTGCAAACGCGCCGCAGAGGCAATATAGCAAAATAAATTGCGGTGCCCCCATCCGCCGGGCGACGGCGGTGCCGAAGGCCAACAGGAACGCCACATTCATCACCAAATGGCTCAAATCGGCATGGAGAAACAAGTGGCTGATCGATGTCATGGCCGTGGTCAGCCATGCTGGAATGGCGCCGTTGGGCGGCTGAAGCCGGACCGGCTCGAAAACGAATTGTTCCAAAACGGCGAGTTGGTATGCTTTGGGCAGCAGCTCGCGAACGATATGGATGAGCACGGTAATACCGGTCAGCCAGCGGATCGCCGCGGGCGCGTTGAGAATGGGTTGTCTGGAATGATTTATCGAACGGTCCTAACCGACATTGGCGCTCTCCGCTATGTAATCGGCGGTCGGCCAATGCACAAGTTGCAAGTGCTCCAATCGGGTTTTTAGAATTGCCGCATCTGCTGTCGCTCGCCGGACATTATCTGAGGAAATCAGGAGGAAATTAGTCATGAATCTCGCGGCCTGGTTGACGAGGGCGGGTAAGGCGCAGGGCGACTCACCCGCATTGGGCATCGGGGGCCGCCCTATTCGCAATTATGCCGAGATGGCGCGGCGCGCTGCCTTGCTGGCCGGTGCGATGCGCGATCGTCTGGGACTCCGGTCGCGAGACCGGGTCGCCTTCACCATGAAGAACTGCCCGGATTACGTCGAGCTACTGTTCGCTGCCTGGCACGCCGGCCTTGCCGCGGTGCCTATCAATGCCAAGCTTCACGCCAGTGAATTCGCCTACATCCTCGAAAACAGCGGCGCCCGCGTGGTGTTCGCGACCCCGGATTTGTCGACTGTGATCGGGTCGGTTGCGGTGGATAGCGTGGAACGGGTCATAGAGGTCGGATCTGCGGAGTATGCCGCTTTATTTGATGGTGATGCGGCACCTCTTGCGCAAGTCGCGCCGGAGGACGTCGCCTGGCTTTTCTATACCAGCGGCACCACCGGCCAGCCCAAGGGCGCGATGCTGACCCACCGCGTGTTGACCGCGATGACGCTGAATTACTTCGCCGATGTCGATCATATCGATCCAGCGGATTGTATCCTGCACGCCGCGCCGATGAGCCACGGGTCGGGATTATACATTCTGCCGCATGTGCTGCGCGGAGCCTGCAATCTGATACCCGAGAGCGGTGGCTTCGAGCCGGAGGAGATGTTCGATCTGATGGGTCACTGGCGCGGCATGGGTATTTTCGCGGCGCCCACCATGGTCAAACGGCTGATCGATTTTCCCGAAGACCGGGACAGCGCCAACCTGAAGACCATCGTCTATGGCGGCGGGCCGATGTATGTGGCCGACGCGCAGGCCGCGCTCGACCGCTTCGGTCCCAAGCTGGTGCAGATCTACGGACAGGGCGAGAGCCCGATGACGATCACCTATCTCGGGCGGGACGAAATCGCCGCGCGGGATCATCCGCGCTGGGTGGAACGGCTGGGGTCGGTCGGCATTGCGCAAAGTGTCGTCGAGGTGCGCGTGGCCGACGACCGTGACGCTACACTGCCTCCGGGCGAAACCGGCGAGGTGCTGGTGCGCGGAGATTCGGTGCTGCCGGGGTATTGGC
>CAYYBI010000455.1:0-5491 GCA_964469835.1 uncultured Rhodospirillaceae bacterium | reverse complement strand
CCTTCCAGGACGGCCTTGAGGGACTTGTAGCTCGCATCGTCGCCGTCGAAGGACAGATCGTCGCAAAAGACCACGCATCGCCGTTCGGACGCGCGGAGCATCGTCAGCAGGGTCGGCAAGCTCGGAATATCCTCGCGATGAATTTCCACCAGCGCCAGCCTGCGGCCATCCTCGCCGTTTACCGTCGCGTGCACGGCCTTGACCAGCGAACTCTTGCCGGTACCGCGGGCGCCCCAGAGCAGCGCGTTATTGGCCGGCAATCCGCCGGCAAAACGGCGAGTGTTTTCGAGCAGGATGCCGATCTGGTGTTCGATCCCCTTGAGCAGGGTCAGGTCGACGCGGTTCACCTGGAGCACGGGCTCCAGCCAAGTGCTTTCCGCGTGCCAGATGAAGGCGTCGGCGGCTTCTATTTTGTTCTGGGTGTCGGAGCGCGGCGCCAGACGGTCTAGCGCCTCGGCGATCCGAAGCAGGAGTTGTTGCGTATTGTTATCTTGGTCCATGATATCGATATATGGATTTGTCAGCCGCCGAACGGGCGGCGGACCGTAGCATAGAGAGTTCAGAGGTCAATCGTCGATCGATCGTGAACCGGTGTTATCAGATTTAGGTCGATGGTGAATTGAATTTGCGATCTTTACCGGTATAGTCCGGCTCAAAGCGCTATCAGGCATGATCAGACGGGGAGATCTACATGTTCATATCGACCGCATGGGCTCAAGCTGCCGGCGGCGGCGGAGGCGGCGACCTTATCAGCGCATTCGTGCCGCTCATCCTCATCTTCGCGGTATTTTATTTCCTGTTGATCCGGCCGCAGCAAAAGCGCGCCAAGGAGCACCGTGAAAAGATTTCGGCGGTCCGCCGCGGCGACCGCGTCGTCACGGGCGGCGGTATCTACGGAACGGTCACCAAAGTGGTGAGCGATACAGAGGTGGTGGTGCAGATCGCCGAGGCCGTAAAAATTCGCGTCGCGCGCGGCACCATCGCGGAAGTGCTGTCGAAGACCGAGCCCGTTCAGCCCGAGCGCAAGCGCAAGGGCGACAAGCCGGCCGAAAGCGCCAACGCGAATTGATCCTGCGAACCCCGAAAACTTGACGCGGCGGCGCTATGCTCGATTTTCCGAATTGGAAACGTATCTTCGTTGCCGTGGTATGCCTGTTCGGCGTGCTGTATGCGGCGCCGAATTTCATGCCCGACGAGGTATTGGAGGGCGTACCGGACTGGTCGCCCGGCAAACGCATCAGTCTTGGCCTCGATTTGCAGGGTGGCGCGCATCTGCTGATGCAGGTCGATACGGAAGGGTACCTCAAGGATATCCTGGACCGCAGCTACAAGCAGGATATTCGGTCCGCGATGCGCAGCGCCAAGGTGCGGCCGAACGCATCGGTTGTCGGCGATGCGGTAATTTTTCAATTCGCGGAAGCGGACAAGGAAGACGCGATTCGGCGCGAGATTCGCCGCAACAACCCCGAACTGGAACTCGAAAGCCTCGGCGACGGGAAATACAGCGCAAAATTGAGCGAGCAGGGGCTGCGCGACCGAATAGATATCGTCATCAATCAGTCGATTGAGGTTATACGCCGGCGAATAGATCAGGCGGGTACCCGCGAGCCGATCATCCAGCGCCAGGGCGGCGATCGGGTGCTTGTCCAGGTACCGGGCATTCGAGATACGGAGCGGCTTAAACAGCTCATCGGGACGACCGCGAAGCTCGGTTTTCATATGGTGGATATGAGCTGCGACCCGAATGGCCGGCCACCGCCGGGTTCCAAGATATTCCCGTCGGACGAACTTGGACCCGATGGTAAAGCGTACAATCATTGCATACGCAGCCGTGTACGCTTGAGCGGCGAGCGGCTGGTCGACGCGCAGCCGACCTTCCAGGACAACCAGCCGGTCGTCAGCTTCCGGTTCGATACGCGCGGTGCGCGGGTGTTCTGTAAAATCACCCAGGACAACGTCGGCCGGCTGTTCGCGGTCGTGCTCGACGGCAAGGTCATCACGGCGCCGCGTATCGAAGAGCCGATCTGCGGCGGCAGCGGCATCATTCGCGGGAGTTTCACGGTGCAAAGCGCGCGTGACCTCGCGATCCTGCTCCGCGCGGGCGCGCTGCCGGCAAAAATGACGGTGCTGGAAGAACGCTCGGTCGGGCCGGGGCTCGGTCAGGATTCGATCGACGCCGGCAAGCTGGCCAGCATTATCGGCATGGTTATGGTCGTGATCTTCATGGTCATCGCCTACGGGCTGTTCGGCGCCATGGCGGTGGTCGCGCTGTTCTTCAACATCTCCCTGATTCTGGGATTGCTGTCGATACTGCAGGCGACCCTGACACTGCCGGGCATCGCCGGCATCGTGCTCACCATGGGTATGGCGGTTGATGCGAACGTACTGATTTTCGAGCGTATACGCGAAGAAGTGCATGCGGGCAGGTCGCCGCTCAACGCGGTGGATGCGGGATATCGCCGCGCGCTCACCACCATTATCGATTCAAATCTGACCACGCTGATCGCGACGACATTGCTGTTCGCATTCGGCTCCGGTCCGATCAAGGGGTTCGCAATTACGCTTTCAATCGGAATCCTGACGTCGATGTTCACGGCGATCATGGTCACCCGTCTGCAGGTGGTTCTTTGGCTGCGCCGGTCCCGCCCCACGATGCTGCCGATCTGATGCGGTTGCCAGGAGACGTTCAATGAAACCATTACGGCTGATCCCCCCCGGCACAAACATCCGGTTCATCGACAAGCGGATTATTGCGCTGTTCGTCTCATCCTTTCTGGTGGTTGGGTCCCTGGGCCTCTACATGACCAAGGGGTTGAATCTCGGAATCGATTTCCTTGGCGGCGTCATGATCGAGGCCCAGACCAAAGGGCCCGCGGATATCGTGGATCTACGGAAACGGGTAAGCGGACTTGGCCTAGGCGACACCACCCTGCAGGAGTTTGGCGAGGCGGATGTGGTGCTGATCCGGGTTCAGCGTCAGGAAGGCGGCGACGCCGCGCAGCAGCAGGCGGTGTCCAAGATCAAGGGCGCCATCAATGAGGTCGTGGAGGAATACCGTCGCACCGAACTCGTCGGGCCCACCGTGGGTGAAGAACTGAAGAGCAGCGCGTTGTGGGCGGTCCTCGCGGCCATCGGCTCGATCCTGCTCTATATCTGGTTTCGGTTCGAATGGCAGTTCGGCGTCGGGGCGATCGTCGCGTTGACCCATGACGTGATTACGACTATTGGCCTGTTCGCCCTGTTTTCGTTGGAATTTAATCTGGCGACCGTCGCCGCGGTGCTGACGATTGCCGGATATTCGATCAACGATACCGTCGTTGTGTATGACCGGGTGCGCGAGAACATGCGCAAATTCAAGAAAATGCCCCTGACGGAGCTGTTCAACCGGTCGATCAACGAAACCCTGTCGCGTACCGTGATGACCAGTTTGACAACGCTGCTGGCTTTGGTTGCGCTGTATACCTTCGGCGGTGAGGTTATCCGGGGTTTCACCGTCGCGCTGATCTGGGGTGTGTTCATCGGCACCTATTCATCGGTGGCCCTGGCGGTCCCGCTGCTGCTGTATCTCAATGTTCATCGCGGCGGCGACGGGCGTGAAGCGGTGGCGCAATCCGAAACAGAACCGCAGCCGGCATCCTAGAGGGCAGGACGGGGCGATGGACCTGACGCCGGCCATTCCCGAAGGCCGTCAATTGGTCGAGAGTTACGGTGCCGGTCGTTTCCTGGTGTCGGGCATTCCGCATGCCGGGTCGATCCTGGTATTTCCCGAGCAAACCCTTGCATGGCCGGTGGCAGATATCGCCGGCCTTCCGATCGACAGCCTGAAGGCGGTGTTGGACGCTGATCCGCCGGTGGAAATCCTGTTGATCGGGTGCGGCATACGCATGGCGATGCTCGATCCGGCGCTCAAGGCTGCTTTGAAGGAACGCGGCATCGGGTGCGATGCGATGGATACCGGGGCGGCGTGCAGGACGTATAACGTGTTAATGGCCGAGGCCCGCCGCGTCGCCGCCGCGCTGATTGCCCTACCCGAATAGATTTTATCCCGTTTGCCTTGATCTGCGCGCGGATCGGCCCCTAACGTGTTCTTAAACCAATCCTGTCACGCTGGCGTCGGTTGAAGAGTCAGGCTCGAACGGGTCTCATGACATGGCATACATCTTCCTGGGGCTGATCACGCTCGGGATCGTATTCGGCCCGTCGTTGTGGGCTCGTAGCGTGCTGAAATGGTTTGCCGAAGACCGGTCTTATATTCCCGGCACCGGTGGCGAATTGGCCCGCCATTTGTTGGACGAGCACGGTCTACATGCCGTCGCGGTCGAAGTTACCGATCAAGGCGATCACTACGACCCGATCGATAAGGCGGTTCGGCTTGGGCGCGAAAACCTGAATGGCCGGTCTTTAACCGCCGTGGCGACAGCAGCCCATGAAGTCGGTCACGCCTTGCAGGACCGTGATGGGTATGGTCCGCTTAAGCGGCGCACCTGGCTGATCAAATCCACATTCGTATTCCAGCGCATCGGTTCGATCATCATATTCGGTGCGCCGATTGTCGGTGCGTTGACCTCCTCCCCGGGCTTGTTCTTGCTGCAGATCGGTGCGGGGATTTTAACCATGGCCGTCTCGGTGATCGTGCATTTGGCGACCCTGCCAGTCGAATTCGACGCCAGCTTCGAACGTGCGTTACCAATTCTCGATCGCGGGGGATATCTGCCGCCGGAAGACCTGCCGGCGGCGCAACGAATTTTGCGGGCTTGCGCGCTCACTTACGTGGCCTCGTCGCTCGCATCGCTCCTGAACCTTTGGCACTGGGTCAGGGTATTGCGGTAGCGCCGCAGAGCCGCGTTTCGATTGTGGCAACGGCGCCGCGGCATCGTAACCTTTGCAACCGGCAAATGGTTTCTGAAGCGACGTGGACACACTGCCGAGCCCAATGAAGTGCGCTGTCTACCGTGTATCCGATATGGCCTTGATTGCCGTGGCGGGCGGTCATTTTGATGTTTGATGCAAAGGCCAAACCACGTTAGGGTCTGCTTAAAGCATGAGCTAACGCCAAGAATGGCGGTGCCTAATGTTGTCGGAATGCTTGCATTAATCGGCGACTGGAAGAAAAACGAATTTAATTCGTTTAACAGGGAGAATGAATTCTATGAAAAAGCTTACCATCAGCGCGATGTCGCTCGCGCTTGCGTCATTTGCGTTTTCAGGGGCCGCCGTGACATCGACAGCGGTTGCTGCCGCAAAAGTTTGCGATGGTCCGAAGGTAAACTGGCGGCTGTCGCTTTGGGGCAAACGTCGCGCGTTCACCGAAGGTTTGGAATACATTTCCAAGACGGTGAAAGAGCGGACCTGCGGAAACTTTAACATCAAACTCTACTATGGCGATCAGCTGTCGAAGGGTAAGGAAAACCTCGACGGTATTTCCGTCGGTGCATTTGAAGCCGCGTTGTTCTGCGCCTCCTACCATCCGGGTAAGAACCGCTCATTGAAT
>CAYYBI010000454.1:0-7429 GCA_964469835.1 uncultured Rhodospirillaceae bacterium | reverse complement strand
CATCACCGCCGAACAGGACACGGTGGTGCGCGGGCATTACAAGGCCAAGCTCGTCGTAATGAATATCGGCGATACCTTCACCACCGGCCCGACCGAAGCGGCCTATGTGGTGAATGAGCTGATCAAGCCGGCGTCGGTTATCGCCTCGCACGCCAATGAAGAAGCGACGAAAAACGGCAAAGTTCTGCCGGGCACCCGCACCGAAAAATTCATGAAAGCCAGCAAGGTGCCGGTACATGTGCCGCTCAGCGGCAAGACCATGTCGTTCGACGGCAACGGAAAATGCGTCTCCGGCTGCTGATTGCGGCAATATTAGGCCTATCCCTGATCGAGGGCGATGCGGTTTCCTGCATCGCCCTTTGATTTTTGCGGCGTACGGACACGGCGCCAAGTGTCCCCCGCTTGACAGTGCCGGGCCGCGCGGGATGCAATGGCGTGGTAGTTCACCGTCGCCCTTAAATAACAAGAGCAGGCCTCGCACATGACCGCAACGTCCCTTCCGCCGAAAAACGTGAACGCATTCGATAACGTTTTTGACATCGTCGTGGTCGGGTTTGGCTATGCCGGCGCGGTCGCCGCCATCGACGCGCATGACGCGGGCGCCAAGGTGCTGCTGGTGGAGAAGATGAAAACACCGGGCGGCATTTCGATCTGCGCCGGCGGCGGCATCCGGCTGGCCAGAAACCGCGACGCAGCGCTGTCCTATTTCGAAGGGACAAATGACGGCACAACGCCCCGTGCGGTGCATGAGGCCTTCGTCGACGAAATGATGGGACTGGACGACTATGTGCACACGCTCGCCGAAGTGAACGGCGGTAAGATCGTCACCATTGATCGGCAGGGAAATTACCCCTATCCGGGTCATGACGAATTGTACTTCCTGGAGATCGGCGACATTCCCGGCTTCGACAGCGACGCGACCTATCCGAACGCGCGGTCGCACCGCAATGGCACCAAGCTGTTCAAGGTATTGGACGACAATATCGCCCAGCGCGGGATCGAAGTCCGGCTCGGCACGCCGGCGGTTCGGCTGATCACCGGCGGCGATAGTGAAATCCGCGGTATTTGGGTGGATGGCGCGGACGGCCGCAAGGCGATCAAGGCGCGACGCGGCGTAATTCTCGCCTGCGGCGGCTTCGAGGCCAATTACGAAATGCAGCGCCAGTACTGGCAGGTCAATCCGGTGATTTCAGCGGCCTTTCGCGGCAACACCGGCGATGGCATCCGCATGGCGCTCGATGTCGGGGCCGACCTTTGGCACATGTGGCATTATCACGGCTCATACGGTTTCCGGCACCCGGACCCTGACTATCCCTTCGGCATCCGCGTCAAACGCCTGCCCGACTGGACGCCGAAGGTGCGCGAGCCGGACGCCCCCATGGCCTGGATCCTGGTCGACAAGAAGGGCCGGCGTTTCATGAATGAATACGCGCCTTACGCCCAGGATACGGGGCACCGGCCGCTCGACAACTATGATACGGCGGCGATGGATTTCCCCTATGTGCCTTGCCACATGATCGTCGACGAGGAGGGCCGGAAACTTTACCCGCTCGGCACCACGATCTTCAACGACAGCGAAATCGAGCCCTACTTCTGGAGCGCGGACAACCTGAAGGAAGTACAGAACGGCATCTTGAAGAAGGCGGATACGATCGACGAACTCGCCGGGCTGCTCGGTTGCGACCCGTCGACGCTCGTCGGGTCGATCGACCGCTGGAACGCCGCCTGCGCGGTAAACACGGATGAGGACCACGGGCGCAGCCCGAAAACCATGGTGCCGATCAAGTCACCGCCCTACTACACGGGCGAAATCTGGCCGGTAGTCTCGAACACGCAAGGCGGCCCGGTGCATGACGGAACCTATCGCGTACTCAACCCGTTCGGCGAGGCGATCCCGCGCCTGTTCGAAGCGGGCGAATGCGGTGGAATTTGGGGTTGGCTCTATGCCGGTGGCGCAAATCTAACCGAATGTTTCGTCGGCGGGCGCATTGCGGGCCGGGAAGCGGCGGCGCTCGCCCCGTGGGACGCGGGTTAGCGGCACCTAATTCTTGGAGATTTTTGCAGTTAACCAAGCGGCGATATCCGCACACGGAAGCAGCTGATCGGACACGCGAACGCCCCTATCAAAATATATTCAACGTTTTGGCGCCATACGCGCCCAGACAGGCGCCTAACTGCGCAACCGGAATGCGATGATCTTCGCGCCGTCTCGATACAACGGGCTGCGATTCCGCACCATCATTTCCCACTGCCTATGACGCTCGTACCGGCGATGCTCCATCCAGACGAAAACGATCGTCATGCACAGAACCCCGGCAATCAGCACGATGTAATTTATGTAGTCGTTGAGCCCTGCGTCCCAATACACCATCTAATAACTACCTTCGTTTGAGTTTAACGCCTCCCGTCTCAAAAGTTCGATAAACGCGGCTACCGGAACGAATTGCACCCTCTCCGGCAGCTCTCTATTTCGGGTACACCCTTAGAGGTAACCCTGTCAACCGGGGCAGTGGCAATTGTGGCGGATATCACGACATTGCCCAAATTCGGCCATTTTCCCGGGCGATTCGGCGCCTTTTCAGGCCGCGTGCGGCGTCGGCCCCATGACGGTCGTGCGCTGCATGTGCCGGCGTTGCGGCAGCCAATAATCATCGACCGCGAAATGCTGCGTCTGAATATTGTCCCAAATCAACAGGTCGCCGACCCGCCATCGATGGGTATAGACGAACGCCGGTTTGATCGTGTGCGCAGACAGTTCGTCGACAAGCGTTTGGCTTTCCGCCTCGGGCAATTCGACGATTCGCTCCGTCGTTCCGTGGTTCACAAACAGGATCGGCGCGCCGGTGCGCGGATGGGCAATCACCACCGGATGCGTGGCCGGGGGCACCTTGCGTTTCTGCTCCTCGCTCAACGGCTTCAACCCCTGGCGGCCCGGCTTGCTCTTGGCGACGATCTTGTCGTAAATCGCCTTGTAACTATGCACCGCCGTCAGTCCCTTCAGCCTTTCCTTCATCTCGTCGGGCAAGGCCGCATAGGCCATCGTCGTATTTGCGAACATCGTCGCGCCCAGCGGGTTGCCCGCCTCGTCATGCGGCACCTCGACCGCGTGCAGCAGCGAACACCGGCTCGGCTCCTGCATATAGGACAGATCCGTGTGCCATACCCGGCCCGCCTCGGCGAGCCCCTTCGCCTTGCCCTCGTCGTTAAGGCAGTTGGAAACGCAGTAAATCTCCGGATGGCCGTCGAGGTTGAAGCTCGACTGCACATGGACTTCCAAATCGCCGAAATGGGCGCTGAACGCCACATGCTGCGCCAGCGTCATCGCCTGTTGATCTCGAATGCAGACCACGGCGTGCTCATGCAGCGTCGCTTCGATTTCGGCAAATGTCTCCGGATTGACCGGCTGCCGCAAATCGAGCCCGGTAATCTCAGCGCCGAACGGTCCAGGCAATCGATTGATCGCGAGCATGCTCTGTTCTCCCAACACACACCTGCTTAGGGGCGTATAGTATCGCATTGTCGCGGACCCGGTGCGAATATTGAAGGGACCGGCTGACGTGGGCAGGTCACTCCTTCGGCGTCCAGCTGTAAATTCGCTGCAGTGTACCGCCCATGAGCTTCTCCCGTTCGGTGTCCGACAGACGGTTGGTGAGCCGGAACGGTTCCACACCCTGTTGATAGGTCACCACATTGATGGCCCGTGTCCAGTCGGTGCCCCACATGCAACGGTCAAAGCCGAAAGCGTCGTAGACCCGGCCGAGCGGATCCCACAGATCGTCGTAGGGGTAGGGTGCGCGCGACATGGTGCAGGTGCCGCTGACCTTTACGGCGACATTCTCAAAAGAGGCGAGCTCGAGCAGCGACGGGAGCTCGGCAAACGGTTCCGGCGGAGCCGGTGGCACGCGCGGTTGCAACAGGCCGAGATGGTCGACCACGATCCGCGTTCCTTCGTTCCGCGCCGCTAGGGCGGCGACCAGCGCCAGACGCCCCCGGCAGGAGAGATTGACCGGCAGGCCGTGTCGGCCGGCGGCGGCGAGTATGCGATTTGTGCCGGGATCGTCCGGATCGTTCGGTGCGGTTTGGGTCAACATGATGCGCACCCCGACCGCGCCTTTCGTCTTTGCCCAATCGGCGATCGTTTCCTCCGCTGCGGGGTCGGCCGGGTCGATCGGTTTGACCAGAGCGAAACGGTTCGGATATGCCGCCCGGACCGAGATCGCGTAGCTGGCATCGTAACGGTACATGGTCCAGGCCGATACCAGAATGGCGGCGTCGACGCCGACCGCATCCATGGCTGCGACCATGTCGTCACCCGTCACCTCCGGTGGCCCTGCGAGAACGTTGGTCCACGGCCGTCCGGGATGATCCCGCTCATAGGTGTGTACCTGCGCGTCGATGGTCAGCATTTCGCCTCTCTTCCCGATTGATCGAATACGTCGGCAGTCTATCGCACGTTCAAACCGTTCGCTTAACCAGCCTGCCGATGCTAATTGCGCCTGCCGCCAGTCGCCAGTCGCAACGGCGGAGCTCCCTCGGCGGCAGTGCAACTCCCGCCGCCGAGGGAATTCGATAATTTTCTATCAACAGGAACCCCTGCGCTCGTTGGCCACGTCCGCTCATCCCCTACAACGGAAAGTCCTGAGGCCACAAACGCCTCCCGGTTTTGACCCCGTGTGAAGATTCGGCCTGGTGACTTTCAAATTGTTAAGCAATGTGGATCCGCATGAACGGTCGCCGCGATCTATAGGAGTCCGCGGCTCTTCTGCTCACTCAACGCGGTCATCAGGTCAACATCATCGCGGCGGCTAAGGGACAAAGCGTTGGCATAATCCGGCAGTTCGGCGCCGAGCACCCAATTCGCGCATAGCTCCCCTCCGGCACAGGCCGCCATGGTACCGAAGCCCGACATTGCGCCGACCACGAAAGCACCGTCCACGCCCATCGGGCCAATAAGCGGCCAGTTCTCCTCCGTCATCGTATAAAACCCACCATAGTGGGTCATGTTGCGCGGCAAATGTCCGTAATAGGATTTGAGGGACGGGTTCAGCCGCGCCGCGCCGCGCAGAACGATTTCAGGAAAATTGTCGTTCAAAACGGGTTCGAGGCATTCCTGCGATGGCGTTTCGTTGTATGCCCAGCCCAGCTTGATCCAGTTTCCGCGGTCGCCGCCATCGGGCCGGCAGTGAATCGATCCAGGCATTTGCTCGGTCAACCAAATGAGCTCGGGATCCTCCGCCAGCAGGTCTCTTTCCTCGTCGGTCCAGTCCAGCCGCTGACCATCAAGATCGATAGAAAAAGGCATGCGCCGGGCAATCGCGCCGGAGGTGTCTTCAAACGCGATTTTTTGTTGCAGCACGTTCGATACGGGAAGGCGAATATCCAGCATCCCGGCGACACCATTCAGGAAGGGGCCGGCGGCATTCACGATCCGCGCCGCTTGCAGCTTTTCATCCGTGTTTTCGAGAGCGACGACAAAGTCGGGCGTCCTGTCGATGGCGACGACCTTTCCCCGCAGGCGCTGTCCCCCCAAAGCGCCAAACCGTTCGAGCATGTGCTGCCCCATCTGTTGGCTGCTGATCGCGCCACCGCGACGAATATGGACGAGCGTCCGTATCTCAGGATCGTACCAGGGGAAGGATTGTTTGATCAGGGTGTCATTGCGCAAGACGTCCACACCGGACGGCGCGGTTTTCCAATCATCCTCGAGCGGCGGCTCATAGGAGCCCGACGAATCCGCGTCGTGAATCCGGATGGTGTTTTCGGGATCGTCGGCATAGCCGGTCAACAGCTCTTCCAGAAGGCCGTCGATATCCGCTGCGCGGGTCGCCAGAACATAGCCGCGCCGTGTCATGTTGATCCGGTTGTCCGTTTCCCGCGCGATTTCTTCGACCAGGTCGATGCTGTGATTCGTGAAGCACTCCATCACGGGATGCGGCCACCAATTGCGGTAGTTCTCGCCCGAATGCACGGAGGTGAGCGCCATCGGTTCCCCCATATCCAGAAGGGTGACGTGAAGGTCGGGCGCAGCTTTCTTCAAATAATAAGCGGTCGAAATCCCAACGATGCCGGCGCCAATGACAAGCGTGTCCGTCGTGCGATCAATCATCCATAGCTCCACAGAGGCATCGGAAACGCCGAGACCGCCGGTCCCGACAACGAGCACTTATATCAAGGCACGCGGCTTCGGACCTTTAAGCGGGATGGTCATGAGGTCCTCTCCCCAAATCAAATTGCCGCCGTAAATTTCACTCATTTCACGGACCAGCTTTTCATGCATGCCGACGGCATCCATCTGTTCGGTGACATGCGTAATGACGCAGGTTCGTGCATTTGCATCCTGCGCGGTTTGGGCGACCTCCAAATGACCGGACGAAGAAATGCGCGCCTGATCGTTCAGTTCGGTACCGGAGATCCTTTGACACATATGGATGAGCACGTCGCAATCCTTGGCCAGTCTGGTCAAGGTCTTGGACGGCGATGCATCGCCCGAATAGACCATGCTGCCCTGGTCCGTGTCGATCCGATAGGCGAAGCAGGTCAGAACCGGCTGGGCGTGCGGCACGTTTGCAATGGTCAGACGCCAATGATCGGTTTTCACCGTGTCCTGCGCCTTGAGTTCGCGAATAATCGGTTGCGGACGCAATCTCGGTAGCGTTCCACCCCTCGCCTGATAATACCCGAGGCTGACGTCCAATTCGGTTCTCGCTCGAATGTCGAGATGGAAGGCCCCGTCCTCGCCAAAAAGACGATCGGAAAGGTGGCGCGTACCGGTCGGACCGTAGACTTTCAGATCCGGTATGACGCCCCCCGCCTGGTCCCAGCGATTGAGCATCAAGCGCACATAATCCGCACAATGATCGTAATGCAGGTGCGAAAAGAATTGGTGCGTCACATCGACGGCGTTCTTGCCCGCTTCCATCAGGCGGTGATAACTGCCCGGTCCATGATCGAGCAGTATCAGGTCATCGCCGATTTCGACCATGTAGCCCGAACTCATCCGCCGTAACGACGGCGTCGGGGTCCCGGTGCCTAACAGAGTAATCTTCATATCGCTTGTCCCTGAGCGTGGTGCAGGCTCTGCATGCCGTACGGCGTGACCCCGTCCTATGTGGATACAGTCTACAGGCTGACGGTCGCTGTCACTATCCGTGATCAATTTACCGGTGTTACTCTTGCTGCCCGCCATTAATTTGGGCGGCTATTGCCTGGGTATTTGCGGCAGCCTGTACGTTTCATCTGTCTGATACAGGCGCGCCTGGGACTATCGGGAGCACACATACCGCCCTTCCGCCGGCCGCAGGGCTTTCGTGAAGGACCCGGACGGCAATAAGATCGACGGCCGTTACATTCCCGAGAAAGGACCGACCATGACCGTCTACAAGAGCGCCTGTCATTGCGGCGCCGTTGCCGTCGAACTCGAGACGGATAC
>CAYYBI010000453.1:0-4570 GCA_964469835.1 uncultured Rhodospirillaceae bacterium | reverse complement strand
ACCAGGATGAATCGGTGCGGCTATTCGAGGCGCTGGGCGACGCGGATTACATCGACTACGCAGTCCG
Source organism: uncultured Rhodospirillaceae bacterium (assembly GCA_964469835.1). GTDB lineage: Bacteria > Pseudomonadota > Alphaproteobacteria > UBA8366 > UBA8366 > JAOTYV01. Next base: position 4,503 of record CAYYBI010000453.1, on the reverse strand, counting down.
TCATCGCGACATCATCGCCCAATTCGGCCGCTTTCCGCATCGTAACGCCGTCCTCGGCCGCGACAGTTCGGCGGCGGAGACGGCGTTCCTGAAACAACCCGAATCCTCCTTTTGAGCGGACTGGCGGCGGTTGGTTATTCCACGATCGACCGGAACCAACTCCGCAGCCGATTATAAGTTGAGTCTTTTGACTTTTCGGTGCTGTCGGGCTTTGCCGGTGTCGGCACGGGAGGTGGCGCCACATTCGCCAATAATTCTTTTTTCTTCGGCATCGCGCCTTCCAACTGGTAGGCGGCGCTCACGAAATCGCGCCATATCTTGGCCGGAAGATCGCCGCCGGTGACCCGGTCGGTCGGGCTGTTATCGTCATTGCCGAGCCAAATGCCGACGACGATATCCGCGGTGAAGCCGATGAACCACGCATCCCGGTAATCCTGCGTCGTGCCGGTCTTACCGGCGATCGGCGCGTGCAGCCGCGCGGCCTTGCCGGTGCCGGAATCGACGGTGGTGATCAGAAGGTCGAGCATCTCCTCGCGTTTCCAGGGCAGCGCAGCAGGTGCCCGCGAGGGCAGACGGTGACGGTATAGCCGCCTGCCGGTGCCGCGCAGCGTTTTGATGCCGTAGGGGCGGACGACTTTGGCGTCCGCCGCCATCGCGGCGTAGGCGGCGGTCATTTCCAGCAGCGTCACCTCGGATGCGCCAAGCGCCAGGCTCGGGTGCGATTTAATCGGCGAACGGATCCCGAGGCTTTTGGCAACACCGATGACGCGGCCGCGACCGACCTGCTCGCTAAGTTGCACGGCAACGGAATTGATCGATTCGGCGAATGCGGTGCGCAGGCTGACCTCGCCGCGATAGGTGCCGTAGTAATTCTGCGGGTTCCAATTGTCGATCTCGATTGCCTGATCCACCATCTCCGAATCCGGCGTCAGCCCGGCGTCAAACGCGGCGAGATAGACGAACAGCTTGAACAGCGATCCCGGCTGCCGCCGGGCCTGGGTTGCCCGGTTGAATTCACTCTCGTCGTAATTTCGGCCACCGACCATGGCGAGGATCGCGCCGTCATGGCCCATCACGAGCATGCTGCCCTGGCTTACATTTCGGCTGTCGCCCGCATTTTTTAGCCAATGTTCCAGAGTGTTTTCGGCAAGGGTCTGCAAGCTGTGATTCAATGTTGTCTCAACCGTCAAATCCGCGGTCAGCGGTCCCAATATCCTATTCGTTCTCTTGGCGACCCAGTCGGCGAAGTACCGGCCGCTCCGGCTGGTATGGGTGTTCGGGTTGACGGCGAGTTTCACATTCTGCACCGGCGCGGCGTCGGCTGTCGCTTTATCGATATGGCCCGCATCGATCATCGCCTTGAGCACGCGGTTTGCGCGAACCCGCGCCGCTTCCAAATTGCGTGTCGGCGCCAAGTAGGACGGTGCGCGGATCAGCCCGGCCAGCATCGCCGATTCGGCGAGCGTGAGGGACTTCGCGGACTTGTTGAAGTAGCGTTGCGCCGCGCCATCGACGCCATAGGCACCCGCGCCGAGATAGACCTTGTTCAGGTATCGCACCAGAATCTCATCCTTGGTCAGCCGGTTTTCCAGCCATAGGGCGATCATCATTTCCTGAATTTTTCGTTTGAACGTGCGTTCCGACGACAGGAACGTCACCTTGGCGAGTTGCTGCGTAATCGTGCTGCCGCCTTGGCGCACTTCGCCCGCCAGGATGTTGACCACGGCGGCGCGCGCCATACCAATAAAATCGATGCCGATATGCTGATAGAACCGCCGATCCTCGATCGAAATGACTGCCTTTACCAAATGGTCCGGCAATTCGTTGAGGTCCAGAATTTCTGCGGAAAATCGGCCGCGCATGGCAAAAACCTCGCCATTGGCGGCGACAAGCGTCGTCGAGGCGCGCCGCTCCGGCTTTCCGAAATTGTCGGAAATTGGGAGGGAATAGGCGTAGTAGGACAGCACCGAGAATCCAATGACCATGAGCACGAGCAGGCTGATTGCCGCCCGGCGGAGCAAGACGAGCGGCGATAACCGCGGGCGATCGTCGCGATAGCCGTCGCGCCGCCAGGGCAGCACCGCCGCTGCGATTCTGCGCAGTCTTTGTCTGAGATTATAGGTCCAGCTCATGGAGCCGATCCGGGTCGCTTCGGCATTCTATGATGTATCGATGTTTCCGTTGGAGCAGATACTATGTACCGACAATGCGTCACATTCGGGACGCGATCATGGCCAAATTGTGCACGCCGCGGGCGTATTGTCGCAGGTATTTGGCAGCCGGAGACAAATGAATTTTCTTTGCCACAAAGTTGCCGCGAGCATGGAAGTTGACGTTTCGATACTATATCGACACCGGTGACCGCAACGAAGATCGACCGGCGACGGCAAAGAGAAGGATGAATGGCAGTGAAACGGGAAATAACCAACCGTCGGCGTCGCTGGACCCGGATGGCAATCGTAGGCGTCATCGCCGCGACCGTCGTCTCCGCGTGCGGAACCTCGAAGAAGGCGGAAGACGGTGACGCGGCGGCGCAGGCCGGCCAGGGAGCCCTTGTTCCGCAGGCGCCAGTCTTGATTGCCGCCATTCCCCTGATTCGAGGTCCCAAACGAACCGCTGCGGTGGGAACGGTCACCGCCGACGAATCGATCGCCGGCAATTACGGGTCGTGGGATATTGCAGCGGGCATGAGCGCCATGCTGACGGCGGCAATGACGGAGTCCCAGCGGTTTGTCATGGTCGGAAATGCGGAGCCGGACGCAAACCCTGCCGCGCAATTCATCATTCACGGCGTGGTCCGGGAATTCGGCAAAGCGACCGTAGAACCAACCGGCGCGGATACCGCGCCAAAGGGGGCGGGACCGGCGTCCCGGTCCGCCGGCAAAGTCGTCATCGACGTGCAGCTCGAGGACACCACAACCGGCAAAACCATGAAATTGCGGCCGGTCGAGGAAAATATCGATGCCAGCGGCGGTGTCGACTATGCGGCGATGCGCCTCGGCAGCGCCCGATTCCTGAAAACGCCGCTCGGCGAGGCGAACCGCCGCGCCGCAACGCGCGCAGTGCAGCGCGTTGCGATCGAGGTCAACCGCCGTCCCTGGTTCGGACAGGTCGTCCGGTTTGAAAAGGGTGTGGTGCATATCAACGCGGGAACGGACATCGGCGTCAAGGCCGGCGATGCGTTTACCGTCGAACGCGTCGTGCGCCGCATAACGGACCCCGAAACCGGCACGTTGCGCGCGCTGCGCAAGAAGCCGCTCGGCATCTTCAGGACGGACACGGTCGATGGCGAAACTGCGTCGGGACGGTTTTCGCCCACCGACTTCGAAATGCCGCGGCAGGGCGATCTCGTGCGGGTTATTCGCCGCTAGCGTCTCGTCCGCTGCCGGACGCAGACCGGATTTGTGCGAAAGCGTCGAGCGCGCGCCGGCGGGCTGCGGCATGGCCGACAATCGGGTGCGGATAGGTATCGCCGAGCGTAACATTCGCGTCGGTCAACGTGGCAGCCGGTGCGGCCCAGGGCTGGTGGATAAACTTGTTCGGCAGTTTTGCCAGTTCGGGCACCCAGCGGCGCACATAGGCGCCGTCCGCATCGAACTTTTGCCCCTGTAGCACCGGATTGAAAATTCGGAAATACGGTGCGGCGTCGGCGCCGCAGCCGGCGACCCATTGCCAGCTCGCGGCATTATTGGCGAGATCGGCATCGACCAGCGTGTCCCAGAACCACGCTTCGCCCCGCTGCCAAGGGATAAGGAGGTGCTTGATCAGAAAAGATGCCGCGACCATACGCACGCGGTTGTGCATCCAGCCGGTGTTCCACAGCTCGCGCAAGCCGGCGTCGACGATCGGATACCCGGTCCGGCCCCGTTGCCACACCGCGGTGGATGCGTCGTCGTCGCGCCAGGGAAAATTCGCGAATTCGGCACGGAATGGCTGGTCCGGCAGGGTCGGCCAGTGGTGCAGCAAATGCGTTGAGAATTCCCGCCAGGCCAACTCGCGCAGGAATGCCTCGGCGCCTTTATCCTTGCTGCCGCTCGAACCCACCGCGTGATGGATCCGATGCCAGCATTGGCGCGGACCGATTTCGCCGAAGTGCAGATGCGGCGACAATCGCGACGTTCCCGGCACGCCGGGCCTGTCGCGATCGCCTGCATAGCGACCCATCGCATTCCGCACGAAATCTTCGAGCCGCGCCTTTGCGGCATCCTCGCCCGGCGTCCAGGTTTCGCGCAAACCGCCCGCCCAATCGGGCGTCGTTGGCAACAACGCCCAGTCCGCCAGGTTATCGCTCGCCACCGGCCGGGACGGCGGCCGGATTGCCTCGGGGCTGGAAACCGGGTGACGGGTCGGAATTGGAATCGCTCACGCCCCCCTTGTACTAGGCCCCGTCCCGAAACCACTCCTGCTACAGACACCGATCCTCTCGCAAGCGTCCGGTCCGGCCGGGCGCCGGTGGTTGCAGACCCGTCCCCCGGCCGGTACACCGTTCCCCCCCAGCATGGA
>CAYYBI010000452.1:0-5221 GCA_964469835.1 uncultured Rhodospirillaceae bacterium | reverse complement strand
ACCGGCTTGATCGGATTGCCTTCGATTGAGATCGAGGGCTCGTTATCCATTCAGAACGGCGCATCCTCACCCTTGATGGTGATCCGGTGCATGCGCCGCCGCTGCCCCGCATAATCATTGATCGCGTAGTGCTGGCAGCAGCGATTGTCCCAAATCGCCAGCGATCCCGGAGCCCAGCGGAAACGACAGGTAAATTCCGGCCGACAGATATGGTTCTGAAGCTGCGCCAGTATCGGTTTGCTTTCCTCCGGTGTGAAGCCGTCCAGCCACTGCGTATGCGACCCGATGTAGAGCGCCTTGCGTCCTGTATCGACATGCGTACGGACGAGCGGATGGACCGACTCCGTCTGAACGTCGCCGGGATCCTGCAGGATCATCCCCGTCGCACCCGTATAGCGTTCGGCCCGGGACTTGCGGCCGTGGGCGCTCGTCCGGTCTCCGCTGTTGAAGCCGCGCAGCCCGTCCAACATTTCTTTCATGCCATCCGACAACGACTCGTATGCCAGATACAAACTGGCGAACAGCGTATCGCCGCCATGAGCCGGCGTCTCCTTGGCGTAAAGCATGGTGCACTTCGCCGGTTTCGGCGCGAACATCTGATCGGAATGCCAGCTATTGCCGAAGGCATAGGTATCGGCCTCGGTCTTGACCAGTTCGAGAATTTCGGGATGCGCCTCGAGCCCTTTCATGAAGGGGTGGAGATGGATGTCGCCCCAGTGCTTCGCGAAGGCTAGATATTGGTCGGACGTCATTTCCTGATCGCGGAAGAAAACGACCTGATGCTCGACGAATGCCTGGTAGATTTCGGCAAACAGGCCGTCCGTCAACGGCTTCGAAAGGTCAACGCCAGAGATTTCCGCCCCGAGCGCGCCCGCAATCGGTGTAACGTCTATGGTCTCATAGGGACGGTGATTCCAGAGTTCGACACTTTCGGGCATGGCAATTCCAGGATCTGTTGCTGTTCGGACTTATTGGAATATTTATAGCAGGGCTCGGGCAGCGGCTGCAAAGGGCGGCGCCGCCGTCCTTTTAGGATCAGCACTCAGGCGGTCGGAAGGTATTTTTTGTAACGGGCGGGTCGTTGCCGGCAGGGCTGGCGGCATCATCGGTATGGGTGGTTCTACGCATTTATCGGTTCCGCTTTGCAGAACACAATCGGCTGCGTGACACAGGATTGATGACGTTCTAGTTTGAGCCCGCCAAGATAATGCAATCGGTATGTGAACCACGAGGGTCGGCCTGCCGATGATTATTTTGCAGGATGTTTGGCGCGGACAGTGATTGTGCGGCGATGCGCTTAAAATGCGGCAATAAGGACGAGGCCTTACATGCGGGAAGTGTCGAGAAATCGGTGGAGTTGGAACGTGCGTATCTTCTTCCTCTCGGTTATGGCTGTTGCACTGATTGGCTGCGAGGAGAAGAACGCCTACGTGCCGCCGCCGCCGCCGAAGGTCACGGTGGCCAAACCCGTTAAGAAACCCTTTACCGAACACCTGGAACTCACCGGTAATACCGCTGCGACCGAGACCGTCGAGTTGCGTGCCCGCATCAAGGGATTCTTGGATAAGGTGCACTTCGAGGACGGTGACTTTATGAACGAGGGCGATCTCTTGTTCGAGATTGATCCCAAGGAATACGAAGCGGCGGTGGCGCGGGCAAAGGCCGCGGTGTCAAAGGCCAAGGCGGAAATCCCGCGCACCGAAAAGAACCTGGCGCGGGCGCGGGCGTTGTTCAAGCGCGGCAACATCAGCGAACAATCCGTGGACGCTCGGATCTCCCAACGCGACCAAGCCAAGGCGCAGGTAGAGGAAAATGAGGCGGCGCTGCGCACGGCCGAAATCAATCTCGGTTACACCCGGGTGATCGCTCCCTTTAGCGGCTGGATGAGCCGCCGCTTGGTGGATCCAGGCAATCTGGTGGGCGAAAACACCAACACGCATCTGGCGACAATCGTCCGCACCGATCCGATCTATGCCTATTTCACGGTCAATGAGCGTGACCTGTTGCGGATAAGATCGAAAAACAAGGCGGAAAAGCCCCCGAGCGCTAAGAAAGCATTTCGCCCAAAACCTCTGGCTCTGGCGCTGGCCGACGAGGAGGGGTTCCCGCATCCGGGCCAGTTGGACTATGCCGATCCAACCCTCGACGCGACCACGGGGACCATTGAAGCTAGAGGGACCTTTCCCAACCCGAAGCGCATAATGCTGCCCGGAATGTTCGTGCGCATTCGCGCGCCGATCAAAAAGGGAACGGTTGCCCTGATGGTTCCCGCGCGGGCGGTCGGTAATGATCAGAGCGGGCCATACGTTCTCGTCGTCACCAACGACAACACGGTCGCGCGGCGCTCGGTTACACCCGGTTCCACGGTCAAGGACATGCGCGTCATCGAGAAAGGATTGAAGGGCGACGAACAAGTCGTCGTCAAAGGGCTGCTGCGCGCCATTCCGGGCCGGAAGGTGACGCCGGAGACCGAACAAGCATCCGCGCAAAACAAGTAATCGGGAAGCGGAACAGCCATGTCGAAATTCTTCATCGACCGTCCGATCTTCGCCATGGTCGTCGCGATCGTTATCGTCATTCTCGGCGCGGTCTCGATCCTGCGGCTGCCGGTTGCGCAGTATCCCGAAATTGTTCCGCCGACGATCCAGGTGACGACGACCTATCCCGGCGCCAGCGCCGAGACGATCGCCAACACCGTCGGCATTCCCATGGAAAATCAGATCAACGGTGTCGAAGGCTCGATCTACATGCAGTCGACCAGCGGCAGCGATGGGACCTATACGCTGACTGTAACGTTCGCGGTGGGAACGGATCTCAACGCGGCGCTCTCGCTGGTGCAGAACTTTTCCAACGCGGCGCTCGCGCAGTTGCCCGAGGCCGTGCAGGCCCAGGGCGTCACCGTGCGCAAGGTGTCGACCAACATGCTGCAGGTGGTGAGCCTTTATTCGGACGACGACCGGTTCGACGAGACCTTTCTCGCCAACTATGGCGTCATCAACCTGCAGTATCCGCTCGGGCGGGTGCGTGGGATCGGTCAGGTAATCGTCAAAGGCGCCGGAACCTACGCCATGCGGCTCTGGCTCAATCCGGAGAAGCTCAAGTCATACGATCTGGCGGTTCTGGACGTGGTGCAGGCCATCCAGGAACAGAACGCCCAGGTTGTCGCCGGCCAGCTCGGCGGGGCGCCGGTGCCGGACAGCCAGGTCAACCAGTATACCGTCAATGCGCTGGGCCGCCTGTCCGAGGTCGGGCAGTTCGAGAACATCATCGTCAAAAGCGCGCGTGGCACGAGCGCGCGTGGTGCTAGTGCAAGCGTGGTGCGCGTCAAGGATGTGGCAAGGGTCGAACTGAGCCAGCAGACCTTCGCCAACTTCGGGAATGTCTCCGGCAAGAAGGGCGCGCAGATCATTCTCTACGGGCTGCCGGGCGCCAATGCCCTCGATGTCGCCGAGAAGATCCGCGAAACCGTGGCCGAGTTGAGCAAGGATTTCCCCGAGGGCCTCAAATACGCCATTTATTACGATACGACGATCTTCGTCGCGGACACCATCGAAGCGGTCTTCCACACCCTGTTCGAGGCCGGCGTCCTTGTCCTCATCGTTATTTTCGTTTTCCTGCAGAATTTGCGGGCGACCCTGATCCCCGCCATCACCATACCGGTGTGCGTCATCGGCGCGTTCGCGGCAATGGCGATGTTCGGGTTCAGCATCAACCTGATGACGCTGTTCGCCATCATCCTCGCCATCGGCATCGTCGTCGACGACGCCATCCTCGTCGTCGAAAACACGTCGCACTTCCTGGAACAAGGCATGCAGCCGCGCGAAGCGGTCATCAAGGCGATGGGCGAGCTGAGCGGACCGATTGTCGGCACCACCCTGGTGCTGACGGCGGTGTTCATACCGGCCTCGTTCATTCCTGGCATCACGGGACAGCTGTTTCGCCAGTTCGCGCTGGTCATCGCGTCGACGACGATCATCAGCGCCGTCATCGCGTTGACCCTGAGCCCGGCCCAGTGCCGCCTCATCCTGCGCCCGCCGCAGGAGAAAAAACAAAACAAGATCGCCCGAATCTTCTTCGGCGGGTTCAATAAGGGGTTTAAGGCGGTCGAGAACGCCTACATTGGCGTCGTTCGCCGCATGGTCAGCTATCCGAAGGTATCCGTGCTCGTTTTCGTGGCGGCGATCGGCGTTACCGGCTGGGGTTTCGCGAACCATCCGACCGGTTTCCTTCCCGAAGAGGACCAGGGCTACGCCATCGTCTTCTCGTCCCTCCCCGAAGGCGCCGCGCAACCCCGCGTGAGAAAGATCGCGGCGCGGGTCGACGAGATCGCCCAAAAGACCCCCGGCATTGCCCAAACCGTTACGATTGGCGGGCTCTCGCTTATGGACAATGGCGCCAACGTGGCGACCGTTTTCTCGACCTTTGTGATATACGACAGCTTCGAGAAGCGCGGCAAAAAGTTGCCGCAGGCTGTGATCCTCGCCAGCCTGCGCAAGGAATTGGCCTCCATCGCGGAAGCAAGGATCGCGGTTCTCGTACCACCTCCGATCGCCGGCCTCGGCCAGTCCGGCGGTTTCCAGATGATGCTCGAAGACCGTCGGGCGATCGGCTTGGCGGAATTGCAGAACGCGGCGGTGGAGACGGCCCGCGCGGCCAACAGCCAATCCAAGCTGCGCGGCGTTTTCACCACGTTCAGCAACCGAAGCCCGCAGATATTCCTCGACATCGATCGGACCAAGGCCGAATCCCTCGGCGTGCCGATCGGCGACGTCTTTCAGACCCTTCAGACCTTCGTCGGATCGTCGTACATCAATCTCTTCAACAAGTTCGGACAGAGTTTCCAGGTGCGCGTCCAGGCCGACGCGGCTTATCGCCTGAAACCGGAGGACATCTCCAGCCTCAACGTGCGCAACACCGAGGGCGAAATGGTGCCGCTCGGCACCCTGGTCGAGGCGAAGCGGACGGTCGGATCCGAATTGGTCACCCGCTACAATACCTACCCGACGGCGCCGGTTTTGGGCGCACCGGTGCCGGGGGCGAGTTCCGGCGAAGCGCTCGCGCTGATGGAGCAGGTCGCTCGGGCCAATCTGCCGGCCGGGATAAACTTCGACTGGACGGCGACCGCCTACCAGGAAAAGCAGGTCGGCAATCAGGCATACTTCATTTATGCGCTGTCGATCATCCTGGTCTTTCTCGTGCTGGCCGCCCAATACGAAAGCTG
>CAYYBI010000451.1:0-9235 GCA_964469835.1 uncultured Rhodospirillaceae bacterium | reverse complement strand
CTTTTGGCAGCACAACAGATTGCCGATGATCGGCATGGCGGTATTTTTGCCGGCGGGAAACAGCAGCGCGGGCCCGCCGTCGCGCTGTTTCATGATCGATGCAATTTCGAGGCTGGTGTCGGCCGGCGCGGTATAGGCCTGCACCCGCCCCTCTTGCGACATACGCTTCAGCGCCGACCGGAACCGCGTGTCCATGACGCCGAGGTTCGATTTTATGTCCGTCATCGACTCCGTCTCGCCATTGCACCGATCCGGCCGGCCGCGAATATCGGCGTGCGGCCACTATCGGGACACCAAGCATGCAGGATCGTGCGCCGCGCCCGCCATTGTCAACTCTATCGGCCGCCACCCACGCCCGTTACCCGATAGCGTCGAGCGCGGCCGAATTTCGGGGAGGCGCCGCCTATTCGGGCAATGCGCTGATCCTATACAGCGTACTGAGCTCACCGGTGGGCTTGGACCCATGGCCGAAGGCGGCGCCGAAGATCGTGTGAATTTTTCCGGATCGGTACAGCCGGCTCAGCAGGCGATCCACCGAAAGGCGGAACGCACTGTCCCCCCGCTGTAGAGCCAGCGCGTAGGGCTCATAGGTGAATTGCTGCTTCGACAATTGCAATTTCTTTCCGCTCCCGCTGGCAGCGGCGAGGTGGTACAGGATGGCGCGATCGGCGAAATAAGCCGAGACTTTACTGTTCAGCAGCTTGTTGAGACCGTCCTTGTGGTCTTTCACCGCCACCATCTCGGCCTTCATCGACAAGTCCGCAAGTGTGTTGCGCAGCGCTTCTTCGGTGGTCGTACCGGCCCGCACACCGACCTTCTTACCGGCAAGATCTCCGAAGGTTTGCGGCCCGCCGCGGCGTAGCAGCACGCTGGCGCCGTCCACAAAGGTCGGTACGCTGAAATCGACCAATTCGCGCCGATCCAGCGTCGCCGTCGTCGCGCCGCAGAGCAGGTCGACACGGCCACTCTGCACGGCTTTGAAGCGGTCCTCCGCGGTCACCGATACGTATTCCACCAACATCTTGGTGAGGCCCAACTCCTTTTTGATATGAGCGGCAACGGCACGGCAAAGGTCTAAGGAGTATCCGGCCCGCTCGCCGATCGAGTTCTTGTACGAAAAAGGCGGCGCGTCTTCGCGATAGCCGATCTTGAAGACGCCGTTATCGCGAATACGCTCAAGCGTCCCGGCGACGACACCGGAGACCAGCACAAGCCAACTTACAAAAGCGATGAATATGGTGCGCAGCATCGAATTCCCCTGCATTTCTGAGTATTTTGTTGCCCGGCACCATGCAGCGAAAGGTTACGTTGGGCAAGCCCCTAGCAAAATCACGGGGATGGACACAAAGATCTGCGCGATTGGGTGAACGTCCCGTCATTCGTGACTGCCATTAATTGCCGCAAGTTTATGAACGTTGCAGCGCCGCAACATCCTGTAGCACCGGGATTGCAAGCAACCGGGCCATTTACATCCATGTCGAGGGGGCGAACGGTCTGCGCGAGGCCGACCGGAACCGCGTGCCCATGACGCCGAGGTTCGATTTTTTCCGTCATCGACCCCGTCTCGCCGTTGCGTCGATCCTCCCAGCCAAGGCATGCCGCGCACAGCAGGCATCGGGACATCCTGCACGCAGGATCGTTTGCCGCACGCGCCGTTGTCACCTTAATCGAACTTTAGGGAAATGTTTCTATGGGTATTTCAAACCGCCTGGACCGGCGGGTTCCGGTCTTTGGCCATTTTTACACTTACCATCAGCAATTGTTCCCGATGATCCGTCTCACCTGTGCCGCCATATTCCTGATTTGTTCGACGACGATGGGCGCCAATGCCGCGGGATATGCCAGTAGCGCGGAAATTCAAGCGGCCTGCGCCAAGCCGATGCCACAAGTCGTGACGAAGGAATTGGCCGCACATCTTGCCAAGGGAAAAAAGCCCTTTCCAGCCTGCCAAAGATCACCTGCGCCGCGGTGTTGTTTGGCGACACGCGCGATCGGGTGCTGACCTTCGCGCCGGCACGGAACACAGCCTACTTCATCACCCGGACCGCAAGACGGGGCCGTGACTCGGCCGCGTTCGAAATGGGACAGACGCCGGTTAATTTTGCCCGGCGCTTGCGCAGCGGTTGGCAAATCCGGCGCTGGGACTTTGAAAACAAAAATTTCAGCATCTCGGCGAAAACTGTGCTGAAGTTCCGCAGGATCGATGCAAAGCCCAAAGGCAAGGGCAACACCGATACCCAATCCATTCGCGTACTCAAGGTCTTCCCGATCCGGCAGAACGGCAAACTGAGGGACCGCCTGTTCGTCCTGCTCGACGATTGGGGACAATGGCGCAAGCCCGGCGCCCCGCCGGAGCGGAAATGGCTGGTTTATTCGGAGCGCGCGAACGCTGTCCTGATGCACTCGATCCTGTATGTCCAAGGCGGCAACAGCCGCAAATGGGATTCAACGGATGTCCGCTTCATCGGCTACCTCACCAAAGGCCGATGGAACCTCGCAATCAAGGCGAAGGAATTGGCGCCGTTGCGCGCGTATTTGAAAAAGCTCGATCTTTGGAGCGTGCCATGAGAAGACTCGGCCGGGTTCTCTCGATGGTAGCGGCGTGTTTGATTGCCGCGCACGCTTCGGCAACCGCCCAGACCTATCCAGCAGGATTGAGCGACGCGTCCAAAGCGAAATTCGCCGCCTACGACACCCGCATTATTGCCGCAATCCGCGCCAGCAAGGCCGCGGGGATCCCGGCACGCCAAATGCCGACGGTGTTCCCCAGGAAATACGGCCTTGCCATCTTTCAGGACATTTTTGGCGCGGATTGGACACCGATCAAAGAATACGCCGATGCCGCGTTGGCGGCGCTGCCCCGTGTCGATGTGTCCAAGCGATTCGCGGCGGCACCGGCCAAGAAATTCAGCATGACCGAAGGCGACCGCATCCTTGGCGAGTCATTCGCCAAGGCGAAAGCGTTCGAAGAGGGCCTTGCGATGGCCCGCCTTTGGGATCCGATGCAAGTGGCCGCGCTCACTTCATCGATGGTGCTGGGCCGTACCACATCGGGCGAACTTGCGCACCATTCCGTAACACGGGGATACGTTCCGCAATATCTGGCCAGGACCCGCTGGCAGGGTCGCCCCGCTTTGGTTTCATACCAAGGCGCCTGGGTCGTCGTGGCCAATTACATAAGCACGCCCGGCGGCCTGATCTGGACGACGGAGATCGCGCTTTATCCGCGGTAGACGTCAGACCATCGCGGCCCTGAAAACAGAAATATCCGTTTCGGCCTCTATTGGAATTCGCGGACGATTATTCCGAACGGTCGCGGTCTAGCCGTTGTCGGAAAGCGATATCATTTGTGCTTGGCAATTCCGAAATGCGCCTTGTCGCCCCAGAGTTCCCTGATCCTCTGATCGCGCCCGCAGCGATAGCGGTAGAATTTATAGCGCACGGGATTCTTCTCGTAATAATCCTGATGATAGCCCTCTGCGGGATAGAATGATCCGGCGGTTTCGATCGGGGTGACGATTCGCCGTTTAAGAACACCGGACGCCTCAATTTTGCGCTTGGACGCTTCCGCCAGCCGCTTCTGTTCGGGTGAGTTGGCAAAAATGGCTGTCCCGTAGCTCTCCCCCCGGTCGCAGAACTGACCGCCGCCATCGGTCGGATCAACGCTGCGCCAAAAGACTTCGAGCAGCGTCGCGTAAGTCACTTTTTTCGGATCGTAAAAAATCTGCACCGCCTCGCGGTGCCCGCTACCGCCGGCAGTGACCTGTTTGTACGTGGGATTTTTCGAAGCTCCGCCGGTATAGCCGGAGACCGTACGGACGACGCCGGCAACATTGTCAAAATCGGATTCCACGCACCAGAAACAACCGCCGGCAAAAGTCGCGATCCGGAGATCGTTCTCGGTCGCATTGGCTTGAGGCGACGCAGCTGCCGCGACCGCGGCAAACAGTAACAAAGCCAAGCCGAGAACAGGGGACGCAGGTTTTCGATGCATATGCGCAATCTCTGAATAAAAGCTAACGACGGGCGATCCGCTCTCACCCGACCTAATCCGGGCAAACGAACCACGCAAGAGTACTGCGGTTCATATGGTGGGATGGGACCATAAAGTCGAGACGATCTCTTGAAACCTTGCCCTCGCCGAGACGTTAAGGGAAGTGATTTTCGTCACACATCTTGGGGGGCTAAACTCCGACTGTAGGTTTTCGATCATTCATATGCCGCGGAGGCCGTAATCGTGTGCATCCGACTCCCGATCGCCGCTGCGCTGATTGTTGGCTTGTCGCTCAATTCCGCCATGCCGGGACGTGCCGAGCCTTCGGGCATTTCATGGGACGCCAAAATTCGCGTCTCCTCCGGCGATGCGGTCAAGGGACCGTGGCGCATGAATCGATCGAAATTCCTGTATGTCGACGACCCCACTGTCGCCGTCGGCGAGCAAGGTTACGTCGGCGTTGCCTGGGCCGATCAGGCCCGGCTGGATATTTTCTTCCAACGCTTCGGGATCGACGGCAAGCCGAAGCTGAAGCGGCCGGTCAACGTCTCCCGCAGCCCGGCGACTTTTTCCTGGCTGCCGCGTATGGTCGTCGCATCAAGCAACGCGCGCGAGGTGTTTATCCTGTGGCAGGAAATCATTTTTTCCGGCGGGTCGCATGGCGGCGAGATCTTTTTCGCACGTTCGGGCGACGGCGGTAAGACGTTCGGCCAACCGGTGAACCTGTCGAATTCCCTCGCGGGGGACGGCAAGGGCCGCCTGACCGAGCGGTACTGGGACAACGGCAGCCTCGACCTGGCCATGGGGCCAAACGGCAATCTTTACGCAACCTGGACCGAATTTGACGGGCGGCTGTGGTTCCGCCGGTCGCTGGACCGCGGCGGAACCTTCTCCCCTCCGCTACGCGTTGCCGGCGGCCCCGGCGCAAAGCCCGCGCGCGGGCCGTCCCTGGCCATTGCCGCACACGGGACGGTCCATCTCGCATGGACGGTCGGCGAAAACAAATCCGCCGATATACATATCGCAACGTCGGGCGATGCCGGATGTTCGTTCGGCCCACCGCGGGTCGCCTTGCGGAGCAGCGGGCATTCCGACGCGCCGAAGATTGCCGTCGATGCGAAGGGAACCATCCATCTTGTTTACTCGGAAAGCGCCGACGGCCCCTTTGGCCGGTATCGCATACTGTTTGTGCGATCAACGGATGGCGGGCGGACGTTCAAGAAGCCGCGGGAAATTTCTAAACCACAATCGAAGCGGTCCGAGAGCGTAAATTTCCCGTCATTGAGCTTGGACGGCGACGGCAATCTCTACGTCATCTGGGAACTCTACCCCCGTCACAGGAGCTATTCGCAAGGGCTCGGCATGACATATTCACGTGACGGCGGGCAAACCTTCGCGTCGCCTTCGGTCATTCCGGACAGCGTCGATCCGGCCCTCGGCATCAACGGCAGTCAACAGGGATTGCTGATGCGAAAGCTCGCGGTGAACCGGTCGGGAGCGCTGGCCGTCGTCAACAGCACGTTCAAGGCGAAGCAGGCGAGCCACATCTGGCTGATTCGCGGAAAGTCCAACCTGCGCTAATGCGGATCACCCGGAGCGCAAGTGCGGCGTGGCCGTACAGGCGATTACACGATTTAGTCACATGCATTGCGATGGCACGCTAACCGCCTCGCCCACCGGTAGCTTCATCGACCTGGTCACGCCGGTTACCAATTCTTATAGGGATGCGCCACCAGATTGGCATTGAAAAATCGAGGATCATGGGTGACCTCCTCGCCGATCCAATCCGGCAGGCTAACCTCTTGCGCCTCGTCGGTGACCTCGACCTCGGCAACCACGAGGCCTTCATTGTCGCCGGCGAACTCATCGACGTCCCAAATCAGGCCCTCAAAGGGGATCTTGCTGCGGGTCTTCTCGATCAGCGGGCGGGCACATAACGCCCCCAGCATCGCATCGGCGTCGGCGACCGGAATTTCATACTCGAACTCGGCGCGCCTGGCCCCGACGCTGGGGCCCTTGACCGTCAGATAGCCTTTCTCGCCGACTATGCGCACCCGGACCGTGCTTTCCTTCGCGGTCGACAGGTACCCCTGCCGATAGAGCGTTCCGGTCGCCAGGCTACGCCACGCATCGCCGGTTACCAGGAATTTTCGTTCGATTTCTTGTGCCATCTGCCTCTGTTCCAACTTCGAAATCGCGCTCACCAATTGCCAATCGGCTATTTGTTCCGCGACGCTCCTGATATTCCCAATAACCGCGAAGGTCCTCCACAAACATACTCAGCCGCTCGGCGATTGCGATACCTCCGATACACCCCCACCTTTGCACCTTTGGTTGGAAGGCAGACGACGTTTCGCCGCCCTCATGGCCTTGTGACCGGATATGATTCCCGTCCGGCGGCGGCGCGGCTACACTCCCGCCAAATACATCGCTCAATCGCATTCAATGGAGACATCCCCATGCGCACCCGGTTCCCCGCTTTCACCGTGCTGTTATTCGTCCTGTCGCTGGCCGCGGCGCCCGCCCACGCCAAGGACCCGGTTTATACGGGCACATTCAGCAACCTCGCTGTCAGCGGTTACGACCCGGTCGCCTATTTCAAGGCGGGCAAACCGGTCGAGGGCACGGCAAAATTTGAGACTAAATGGAACGGCGCCACCTGGCGCTTTGCCAGCGCCGCAAATCTGGCCGCCTTCAAGGCGAACCCGCGAAGCTTCGCCCCGCAATATGGCGGTTATTGCGCCTGGGCCGTCTCGCAGGGCTATACCGCGTCGACCGACCCGACCGCGTGGCGCGTTGTCGACAACAAGCTGTATCTCAACTACAGCCACGGCGTTCAGCGCCAATGGGCAGAAGACATTCCGGGTAATATCGCCAAGGCCGACAAGTACTGGCCCAAGGTGCTCGAATAGGCGGACGCGACGGCCTGCCTCACTCCTGCAACAGGTGGCGTGAGACGATCAGGCGCATCACCTCGTTGGTGCCTTCGAGGATCTGGTGCACGCGCAGATCGCGCAGGATGCGTTCGATCGGGTATTCGCGGATATAGCCGTAGCCGCCATGTAATTGCAGCGCTTCGTTGACCACATGGAAGCCCGCATCGGTTGCGTAGCGCTTCGCCATCGCGCAATAGGCGGTGGCGTCGTCGTCGCCCCGGTCCAGTTTATGCGCCGCCCGGTGCACCATCAGCCGGGCCGCTTCCAGCTCGGTCGCCATGTCGGCAAGACGAAACTGCAACGCCTGGAAATCGGCGAGCCGCTGGCCGAACTGTTTGCGGTCCAGCATATGCGCCCGCGCGGCTTCGAGACACGCCCGGGCGCCGCCGATCGAACACGCGGCGATGTTGAGGCGGCCGCCGTCGAGCCCCTTCATGGCGATCTTGAAGCCCTCGCCCTCCGCGCCGATGCGGTTGGCGACGGGAATACGGCAGTCCTGAAAGATCACCGCGGCGGTAGGCTGGCTGTTCCAGCCCATCTTACGTTCTTGCTTGCCGAAGCTCAGCCCCGGCGTGCCCTTCTCCACGACCACGCAGGAGATGCCGTCCGGGCCGTCGCCGCCGGTTCGCACCATGCAGACATAGATGTCGCTGGTCGAGCCACCGGAGATGAACGCCTTCGAGCCGTTCAGTACATAGTCCTTACCGTCGCGGACCGCGCGCGTCTTCAGCGCAGCCGCGTCGGAGCCCGCCCCCGACTCCGTCAGGCAGTAACTGGCGAAATGCTCCATGGTCATGAGCTTCGGCAGCCACGCCGCGCGTTGCGCGTCGGCGCCAAAACTGTCGATCATCCAGCTCGCCATGTTGTGGATCGAGATATAGGCGGCGGTCGACGGACACGCCGCAGCCAGCTCCTCGAAGATCACCGTGGCATCCCGGCGCGTGAGCTCCGAGCCGCCGTGGCCGCCCTTTACGTAAATGCCCGCGAACCCCAGCGCCGCCGCCTTGCGCAGCGCATCGACCGGGAACACGCGGTCCTCGTCCCAGTGTGCGGCATGCGGGGCCATCTCCGTTTCCGCGAAGCTCCGCGCCACGTCCCGGAACGCGCGCTGTTCCTCGCTGAGGTCGAAGGAAGGATCGAAGGTCATGATACCGCCATGATGCATGATCGAAGGATCGATCTTAGCAGAATGACAAAGGACTGCCTAAGCCTGTGACAATATCGAAGTGTCACTCCGGACAAGCGGCGTAGCCGCGCCGATCCGGGGTCCAATGCGGGAGGACCACAGATTTACGCGGCTGGATCCCGGCACTTCGCTGTGCTTCGGCCGGGATGACAAATGTGGAAAGGCGCTAAGCCCGTTTCCGGTATTTGCCGAGATACGCCATCTTGGCGATGGAGTCGGTGGTGTGGTCTGCGGCCATCGGCGCGTGGTCGACTTCCTCGAAGGTATCGGCGAGCAGCATGCGCACGTCACCGCCGACATCCGCCCAGCCGATATTCGTCGGCACCGCGGTATGGTGGGTATTGCAGACGAACAGGCAAGCGCCGGGCTTCAGCGCGTGGTTGATCAGTGCGATATCATCCTTCGGCTTGACGCAGTGCTGCAGCGACCAGATCGCGATCGCCGCGTCGGCGCGCATGCCCCGGTCGGCCATCGCCTTGAAGGCGGGCCGCGGCGTCACCGCGAAGCGGGGACCGTCGACATAGCCGGGCGCGAGCTGGCGCATTGACTGGCTGATATCGACACCCAGCACGGTGCAATCATGCCGCGCGATCAGCTCCTTCGACATCCGGCCGATGCCGCAGCCATAGTCGACGATCAGGCTTTTGGCGTCCGGCCGCAAAAACGCGTCGATCTCATCGGCGAGATAGGGCGTTTCGATCCGCCAGCGATCCTCTGTCGTAGTGTCTTCGGCGGTCAGGATGATGCGCTTCGCCTGCTCGATGCTGTCGACCTCGAACACATCGGGAGCATAGATCACGCTTGCTGGATTTTCAGACACCGGAGAGTCTCCCGCTGGTTTGCCTGTCCGGCGAACGCAACCGTGCGCCGGACGCCATTTTTTATGCGATTTCCATGCCATAGCGGATCGAATTCGGGCATCAAGCCGGTTTGACTTGCAACCCGCGCCCCCGCCTGTTTCGATACCGCCAATCGTGGGCGAATAAGCGTTAAAAAACAGGAGAGCAGGAATCATGGCGGACAATACACCGAATCCCGAAACCATCTGCCTGCATGCGGGCTACCGCAGCGACCCGACGACCGGTGCGGTCGCGGTGCCGATCTACCAGACCACCGCGT
>CAYYBI010000450.1:0-6325 GCA_964469835.1 uncultured Rhodospirillaceae bacterium | reverse complement strand
TGCTGCACCCGAAACTCGGCAAGCCGATGCGCGCCGCGGTGGGCGGGGGCAAGGCGTTGATTCCGTCGAACGCCAAGGTCGCGGCGGCGGGCGCGCCGATCGATTTACCGCTCGGCCACAAGGATGATCCGTGGTCGTTCGATCATTTCGACACCATCTCGGTCATGGTCGCGGACGCGCCACGCCCGGACGAAATCGTGCTTTGCATGGCGGTCGCGGATGGCGGCCGGCCGCACCCCCGTGTCGGGAGCGCGCCGATAACCGACTGAGGACGGCGGGACTAAACCGGCCGAATCGGATCGCCCTGGATTGCCGTCGATTTCCGGCCGTCGACGCCGACCGGCACGTCGCCCATCAGGGTCGTGCGGTGGATTTCCCGGGGGAACTGGGAGTTGATGATGTCCTTCGGTCCCAGATGCGTCGTCGAGCGGTTGTCCCACATCGCGATGCTGCCGTCCTCCCACTTGAAGCGGACGGTGAATTCCGGGCGCGCCGCATGCTCCTTCAGCATCGCCAGCAGGGCCGTGCTTTCCGTCGGCGTCAATCCCACGATCGATTGCAGGAAGGACGGGCTGACATAGAGCACGCGGTCGCCGGTTTCCGGATGGACCCGGACCAGCGGATGCTCGCTGACGATCCGGTTCTTCTCGACCTGGTCCTGATATTCTTTCCGCGTGTTGGTGCCGGCGTTGGCCGCGTACAGGTGAATGCCGCGCAGGCCATCGATGAAACCCCTCATTGTCGGCGAGAGCGCCTGATAGGCGGCGGCCATATCCGCCCATTGGGTGTCGCCACCATAGGGCGGCATCACATCGCCGCGCAGGATCGATGCGGCGGGCGGGTTGATTGCCGGCGTCACATCGGTGTGCCAGCCGAACCAGGGCGTATACAGAAATTCGCCCGCATAGCGTTTGTTCGTGCGGTCGCGGTCGACCGTGTAGATTTCCGGAAACTCGGCGTCGGTGCCGCCATAAACCGCGTGCGCCGGCGTCATTTCGCCGAACTGGCGGCTGAAGGCGACGTGCTGGGCGTGGTCGAGATGCTGATCGCGGAAGAACACCACCTTCCATTTGAGGAACGCCGCCCAGATTTCCTTTATCTGCGCCTCCGGGAGCGGCCGGGTCAGGTCGACGCCGCCGATTTCGGCGCCGATGGTCAACGCAAGCGGCATGATCTCGATGGTTTGCGGGGCGGCGTCGGTCTCAACCAATTCAAGGGACATGGCTCACTCTCCTGCTATGGAAGCTGCGGTCAGGGGCGAATGCTACCCGGGAATCACCGTCAAGTCGATCAGCGCGCGGGCTGCCGCGTCCAATCCCTCCAGTCCGGCACAGGCGCCGATCAAATCCTCGTATTGCGCGGGCGGGATGGGAAGGCCGGGGATGATTTCGCGAATCCGGCTCACCTCATGGTCGAAATCCCAGATGAATTCGCGCCCGGTGCCGGCCTTGGTAACACTGGTGCCGTCCTTCAGGTGGATCGTCACCTTGGGGCCGAACAGCGGATGGCGGTGCGACGGCGTAATCGTCACCCGGTTCATCATCTCGAGCACTTCGGGCGGATCGGCCTCGCCGATGCCGCGGTCGGTGTCCTTCAGCAGCGGGAAGGACCGCGTCACCACGCCATAGGCGGCATAATAATGCGAGCTGCCGACGCCCGCCTCGCGGCCGCGCGACGGGAAGGCCGGGCTCGGGTATTCGGTTTCCAGCCAGTTGACCACCGTCTCCACGCGATCGACATCGGCCGGGTCGATGTCGTGTTCCGCGCACAGCGCCGCGGTCACATCGACATGGGCGATGTTGTATCCCGCCGTCGTATAGATGCGGTAGAGCGTTTCGAGGAACATCCAATCCTCGCCCAGCCCGGCGGCGATCTTATCCAGGCTGGCCGTATTGTCGGCGGTGAAGCTGTAGGTCAGCTTGCCGGCGTTGTTGCCGGTGTAGGCGTAATAGAAACCGGCGTCGCCCTCCAGCACGGTTTCACCGCCCGGCGCGCCGTGCCGCGCCATGGCAACCGCCAGCAGGGCGTTGCGCACCGCGCCGCCTTCGCGCAGCGACCGTCCGCCGCTTCGGCCGCCTTCGAGGTTGCCGCTCGCCAGGTTGACGCATTGCGCGATGGCGCCGTGGGTCTGGTCGGCGTCGAGCTTCATGATTTTCGCCGCCGCCACCGCCGCGCCGAAGATGCCGAAGACGGGGCCCGAGTGAAAACCGCGCGCCATGACCGTCGGGATGAAATCGGCCGCCATGCGCTCCATGACCTCGTAGCCGGCGACCAGGCCGGTGATGTAGTCGCGCCCCGATGCGTTTTCGCCCTCGGAGGCCACCAGCGCCGCGGGAATGATCGCGCAGCCGGGATGGGTCAGCATCCGGAACGTGTCCCATTTGCCGCCGGCGAACATCGTTTCCGCGTTCACCAGCGCCGCGCCCGCCCGCGTCAGCCGCGCGCCGTCGACCAGTACGGTGGCCGCACCGCCGCCGCCTTCTTCCTCTTCCTGCATCATCAGCAGTGCATCGCGCACTTCCGGCTTGTCATGGCCCAGCAGGGCCGAGGAAAGACCATGCAGGGTCAGGCCTTTTGCCCGATCGACCACATCGGCGGGCAGATCCTCGAAGGAGAGTTCGGCCACCCACGCGGCCAATTTGCGACTGAGCGATGCCATAGGGGATCCTCTGAAGGTTGTTGAAAACATGCGCGCTGTGCACGATATGCAGCGGACCAATCGTCGCGGTCCCGGTGGATTTTGTAAAGGCGCCGGCTCGCCGAATGATCATTTAACCGTGGTTCTGAACCGGTGGTTTTGGAGATGGAACGATGACTCGAGCGCTCATGTCAGTGTGTATTGCCTTTGGCCTTGTTCTTTTCGCATTGCCCCTGCGGGCCGATCAGTTCCGGCTCGACTACCTTGGCGCCAGCACGGCGGCGCTCTCCAATCCGCATGACATCAAGCTGTCGCCCGATGGAAAGCGGCTCTTCGTGTCCGATGTGAGCAACAACCGCGTGGCAATTCTCGACGCGAATAGCCTTGAAATGCTGGGGCATTTCGGATCGGACCATCAGGATGGCACGCATGATGTGGATTTCGATGCGCAGGGCCGGCTGTATGTCGCCGATACCCATAACGGGCGGGTGACGATCTACGAAATGTCGGGGCTTAAGGCCAAATTAATCGGCGAGCTCTCGGAAAAAATTCGCGGGCCCGAGGGCGTCCTGGTTCATCCCAACGGGAAAATTTATGTCGGCGCGGCCTGGTCCGGCAACCTCGTGGTGTATGAGCGGGGCAAGATCGTCAACGAGATGACCGGCCTCTCTTCGCCGCACGATGTCGAGCTGGCGCCGAACGGCGACATCTGGCTCGCCGATGCGGGCAACGACCGGATGGTGCTGCTCTCGCCCGACCTGAAGATTAAAAAAGTTCTGCAGGGCGCGCCCTATAATTTCAGCGGCCCCCGGTATCAGGACACCATGCCGGACGGCACCCTGATCGTGGCGGACAAGAATACGCATTCGGTCAAGGTCATCGGCCCGGACGGGGCGCTGATTCAGGTGCTGGGTGGCGGCGGATCGGGGAAGGGACCGGGAAGATTCCGGACGCCGGAAGGTATCGAGCTGAAGGGGCAGACGCTCTGGATCTCCGATTCCGGCAACGACCGGATCGTGAAATACCGGATTACGAAGCGATAGGCGCGGGGATGGACAGCACGCAGCCTCGCCCTTCGTCAGGCTCAGGGTGAGGCTGTGTGTTCAGTACGGGTGTATCTAATCGTACATTTGCAGGCCTCATCCTGAGCTTGACGAAGGATGCGGCCCAACGTTACCGGACTTGATTAGCAGCGCGTTCGTCACGCCACCTTTTCCAGTTTCTGGAGCGACCGCAGCGGCCGCGGCATCGGCACGTCGCCGAAGCTGGACGGCCAGTTGGTGTAGGACACCTCACCCACATAGATGTCGCCCTTCGAATCGATCGCCAGACCGTGCGGGGCGAGGAATTTTCCGACTTCCAGACCCGGCCCGTCTTCGCCGCCGAGCCGGGCAAGCAATTCGCCCTTCGAGCTGACGACGCTGAGCCGTGGCCCGAGATTGGGCGCTTTCCGGTTCACCGCCATGCCCGGGCCTAACTCGCCGACGAAGCAATGCGGGCAATTGCCGCGCGGCATGTACAGACCACAGGGCCGGTGCAGCATGTTCCACTGCGTCTCGTACTTGCCGTCGCCGTCGAAGATTTGCACCCGGTGGTTTTCCCGGTCCGCGACATAGATCCAGCCTTCGTCGTCGGTGACGATGTTATGCACGATGTTGAATTCGCCGGGACCGGACCCGGACTCGCCCCAGCTTTTCAATAATTTTCCGTCGGGCGAATATTTGTGGACGCAGGCGTTGCCGTAGCCGTCCGAGACGTAAATGTGGTTGTCGGGCGACAGAGCCGTGTGGGTGCAGCGGTGGAACGGGTCGCCGCTCATGAACGGTGCCGGCTCTCCGGGCACGCCGATCTCCAGCAGCACTTTTCCTTCTGGCGTGCATTTTCGGACGGTGTGATCGCCGTCGTCGGTGCAGTAGAGCGAGTCGTCCGGTCCGATGTGCAGACCATGGGCGCGCGGAAACAGGCCTTCGCCCCAGGAGCGCAGAAAATTGCCGTCGAGGTCGAACACCATCATCGGATGCTCGCCGCGATTGAAGACATAGACCTGATCCTTACTGTCGACGCCGACTGCGGCGACATCCATGAATTCCCAGCCTTCGGGCGGCTTCGCCCAATTCTCGACAACGCGATAGCGAAACTCTCCGCTGCCCAAAATTACCGACATTATCCGTGCCCTCCCGCTTGAAGTCTTCGCGCTATTCTCCAACAATCGGACGGTCCGCGCAAAGTTCCGACCTGTTTCCCAGATTAAACAGAACATGATGCAAGTCTGTGTGCACCATTCGGCGTGGCGCGGTGGTGCACGGAAGAGCGACCGAGGTTAGGCATGGATATCGAGAACGCGATCAACTTCGAAGACCTGCGCAAGCTGGCGAAGAAACGCCTGCCGAAAGTGGTCTACGACTTCATCGAAGGCGGCGCTGACGACGAGGACGGGTTGGTGCGCAACGAAGATGCCTTTCGCATGCGTCCCTTGGTGCCGCGGTATCTGGTCGATATATCGACGCGCGATCAGAGCGCGCAGCTCTTCGGACGGACCTATTCCAGCCCGTTCGGCATCGCGCCGACCGGCGGCATCGGGAACTATCGGCGCGGCGGCGACATCATGCTGGCCAAAGCGGCGCGCGACGCCAACATTCCGTTCATCATGTCCGGCGCGGCCACCGCGTCGATGGAGGAATTGGCCGAGGTCGCGCCGGAGCATGGCTGGTACCAGCTCTATGCCGCGAAGGATCCGGCGATTTCCGAAGATCAGATCCGCCGGGTGGCGGATCTGGGGCTGTCGACACTGGTGATCACGGTCGACGTGCCGGTCGGGTCCAACCGCGAACGCAACAAGCGGAACGGATTCGGACGGCCGCTCAAACTGTCGCTTGCCTCCAAGCTCGATGCGCTGCGGCGGCCATACTGGTTCAAGGATTATTTGCGCCATGGCATCGCGCGGCTGCCGAATTGGGAGGCCTATACCGATCCGGGCGTGGATGCGGATGCCCTGGGCACATTCGTGTCGTCGCAAATTCACGCGACGCTGACGTGGAGTGAAATCGAGAAATTTCGCAAGCTGTGGCCGCGCAATCTCGTGCTCAAGGGCATCATGCGCCCGGACGATGCGCTGCGCGCCGCCGAAGTCGGCGTCGACGGGTTGATGGTATCGAACCATGGCGCCCGGCAACTCGATCGGGCGCCGTCGCCGCTCGACGTACTGCCGTCGATCGATGCGGCGGTGGGGGACCGGATGACGCTGATGCTGGACGGCGGCGTGCGGCGCGGCTCCGATGTTCTGATTGCGCTCTGCCTCGGCGCGAAATTTGTTTTTCTCGGCCGACCGACGCTGTATGGCGCTATCGCCGGCGGTGTGGCCGGCGCGTCCAAGGCGGCGGCGATTCTGCGCCAGGAAATAGACACGGTGATGGCGCAGGTCGGCTGCCCGAGCCTGGATCAGCTCGGCCCCGATTTCGTGATGTGGGACGAGGACGAACTGCGGCGCAATCGGCGCGACTGACGGTTTCAGTCAGGTCCATACCTCTTCGTAATTATTCCGAGACGGATTATAGTCAAACGTCACTGTCGCGGGAGATGATCAATGACTGGTTGCATACGACATTGTTTTGCCGGGTTTGCCTCGGCCGCCCTGATAATTTGGGCATTTGCCGCTTCTCCGAATTTGGCCGAGGCCGCACCGGCGGT
>CAYYBI010000449.1:0-5659 GCA_964469835.1 uncultured Rhodospirillaceae bacterium | reverse complement strand
TTGGCCGCTTCGGTTACCATCATGCCGGCCGCGAAGGTCACGCGGCTGCCACCGGTGTGACGGTTGAAACCGAGCGAGCTGGTGTCGGCGATAATCGCGCGCACATCATTGATATCGACGCCGAGCACCTCGGCCGCCATGATGGCCAGCGAGGCCCGCGACCCGCCGATATCGGGCGTGCCGGACATAACCATGATGGTGCCGTCCTCGGTGACGCTGACCGCGGCACTGGTTTCGCCGCCGACATTGAACCAATAGCCGGAGGCAACGCCGCGTCCTTGATTGGGTCCAAGCGGCGCCGTGTAATGCGGATGATTCTTCGCCGCCTCGAGCGTCGCCTCGTAGCCGATGACGCCGAGCATCGGCCCGTATACCGTGCGCGTTCCTTCACGCGCGGCATTCTTTTCGCGCAATTCGAGCGGGTCCATTTCCAAGCCGCGGGCGACCTGGTCCAATGTGCTTTCGACCGCAAAGGCCGCGATTGGCGCGCCGGGCGCCCGATAGGCGGTCGCCTTCGGCCGGTTTACGACGACATCGTACCCGACCGCTTTCGCGTTCTCGATGTCATAGGGAGTGAAGGCGCACATGCAGCCTTGTCCGGCGGGAGATCCCGGAAAGGCGCCGGCCTGGAATTTGACTTCCAGAGACGCCGCGGTGATGCGGCCGTCCTTGCGCGCGCCGATCTTGCAGGTCATGGCAGATCCGGAGGTCGGACCGGTCGCCCGGAATACGTCGGCGCGGCTCATCGTCATTTTCACCGGACGCCCCGCTTTGCGGGACAGCAGCATTGCCGGCGGTTCCAGCCAGACCGTCGTCTTGCCGCCGAAGCCGCCGCCGATTTCGGCCGGCGTCACACGGATATCGGCGACGTGCATGTTCAATAATCCTGCACAGTATTGCCGGATCATGAAATGACCCTGGCTGCTGCTCCAGACCTTGGCCTGCCCGTCTTCCGCCACATCGGCGACCACCGCGTGCGGCTCGATATAGCCCTGATGCACCGGTTTGGTGGTGTAGCTTTTCTCGATGACGATGTCCGCTTCCTTGAAACCGGCATCCAGATCGCCGATCGAGAATTCGAGGCGTTTCGCTACGTTGGACGGATTTTTGGGTTTCGGGTCGACGCCATCGGTAAAGAGATCATCGTGCAGCACGGGGGCGCCGGGCATCATAGCCTCTTCCACGTCGATGACGTGCGGCAGCACTTCGTACTTAACCTCGATCAGCGACAGCGCCTTCTTCGCTGCCGCGGCCGACGTTGCCGCGACCGCGGCGACCGCGTGGCCCTCATACAAAACCTTTTCTCGTGCCATCAGGTTTTGCGACAGGTGGCGGAAGTTTGGCGGTGCGGTGCCTTTGGTCGCCTCTTCCGGGGGAATTTCCGGGAAGTCGGCCGACGTCACCACAGCTTTGACCTCCGGCATCGCCTCGGCCTTGCTGGTGTCGATCGAGAGAATGCGTGCATGCGCATGCGGGCTGCGCAGCACCTGGCCGACAAGCATGTCGGGCATCGCATAATCCGCGCCGAAAGCTGCCCTGCCGGTGACCTTGTCTACCCCATCGGGACGGATCGTCCGTTTGCCGATCCATCTGTATTCCTTGACGTCGTCTGGCATGACTAGGCCTCTCCCTTATCTAACTTGGCCGTGACCGCAGCGCGGTGCCCGGGAGGTCTGAAATTCCCGGCGGTACGCCGATCACGATATCGATGAAATCCGTGGATTTGAATCCTGCCGAATTCTGGCGCATCCGGCAAGAGGGATCGTCGCTGCCGGTGATTGCCATGCGCTCATGTCAATCGCACGACCTCCTGCAGGATCCGCAATTTGGCATGGTTACGGCCTCATCCGGAATGCCGATGTGACATGCGGTTTGACGCGCCCGTCCTTTGCCTCGATTCTTAGCCGTATAGCCGCCGCCACACCGCACCGCAAAGGAGATAGGTCGTGCCGTTCTATCGTTTCGAGCAGCTTGAGGCCATCGTCTCAAACCCGCATCTTTCAACGGGTAAGGGGCCGATCATCGAGGGCGATTACATGAACCTGCGCCTGAACAACAAGGAAGCGGGGACGGGATCGAAGCTTCACTACCATCCGAACGAACTGATGGTCTTTCCGCTGCTCGGCAAGATCGATTCGATCGTCGGCTCGGATCACCGCGTGGTTTCGCCCGGCACATTCGTGCATGTCGCGCCGAACGTGCTGCACTCGATGAAGGCGACGCTCGATGGCACGGTAAGCTATCTCTACGTCAAGGATCGCACCTGGTCGATGGTCGGGGTTGCCGCCGGCGAGGCGCCGCCGGAGCAGGCCCTGTCGATTGATGAGCTGAAGCAGGCGTTGGCGCGTGGCGAGCAGCCCGGCGGTGCGGCCGCATCGGGAAAATCGGAGGGACTGCCCGAGGCTCCCGGCGACAGTTACTTTCCGATCATCGAGCGATTGGATGCCGCCTCCGCGTCGGCGCGGCGCAGCTTCTGGGTCGAGGGGACGCGGCTTTCCTTCGGATTTATCGAATGTCCCGCCGGCAGCGATGATGGCGTTATGTCGGCGGCGCACGAACAATTCATCTATATCATCGGCGGCGCGATCGAGGCGGCGATCGAGGCTGAGCGCAAAAGTGTCGGGCCGGGCGATATCCTGCATGTGCCGAAGGGGGCTGAATTGTCGTTCATGGTCGGCGACGCGCCGGCCCGGTATGTGGTATTTCAGCCGACGCCGGCGCTCGAACAGGCGGTCGATGGTGCAGCATAGGGGCGCGCGGTACGGTTGCGGTTCTAGGTCTCCGAATATTCCCGCTGGCAGATTAACGCGCCGCTTTGATCCACTGTCACGGCCCAACCGGTCGGCACGACCGATGTGCCACCGGCTTCCTCGATGATGGCGGGGCCTGTCAGCGATAAATCGACCATCATGCGATCCCGGGCGTAGACGGGACAATCGATCCATTCGTCGAACCAGACCGGCCGCCGCTCGACGATCGGGTCATCGGTGGCGTCGGCCGCAAATCGCAGTGCGGGCTTATCGACCACGCCGGTGGATACCAATCGGATGTTGACGATTTCGGCGTCGTTCTCCGGATCGCCGTAGCCGAAAGTTTCCGTGTGCCGGGCATCGAAGGCGCGGCGCAGGGACAAAAAGTCCCGGTCCTGCGTATCCCAGGGGATCGGCAGGGTGAAGGACTGCCCGGCGTAGCGCATGTCCAGCGACACTGTGTGCCGTTGGCGGTCCAGTGCGATGCCGTCCGCCGAGAGCTGCGTGGCGGCGGGCTCGGTCATGTCCGCGACGCGGCGGCGCAGCGTGTCCACGGTTAGGTCCGAAAGGCGGCCGCCCCACGCGCTGACCGAATCGCGCCGCAAATCCGCGAGCATTTGACCGAGTGCGGAAAGGTGTCCGGGGAAGCGTGGTATGACCACCCTTGGGATTGCCAATTCCTCGGCCACCAGGAAGACATGCATCGGCCCGGCCCCGCCGAACCCGATCAGCGCAAAGTCGCGGGGGTCGAAGCCGCGGTGAACCGAGACGGTGCGTACTGCGCCGGCCATCTTGGCGACGGCAATCCGCAACGCACTGTCGGCGACACGGACCGCGTCGTCGGAGTCGAGCGGTTCCATTAAGGCGCGGAAGGCCGCTTCCGCCTTGCCTTTGTCGAGGATCAGGCCGCCGCTCAAGGATCGTTCCGTCGGCAGGCGACCGAGCAGCAGATTCGCATCCGAGATTGTCGCATCCGCGCCGCCCCGGCCGTAGCACGCGGGGCCGGGTACCGCGCCGGCGCTCTGGGGGCCGATCTCCAAGGTGCCGTCCGGCTGAATCCAAATGATGCTGCCGCCGCCCGCACCGATGGTGTGGATGTCGAGTTGCGGCATTTGCAGCGGATAGGCATCGATCTGATTGTCGTACGACATGCGGGGAGCCAAATCGTGGATCAGCGCTACGTCGGTGCTGGTGCCGCCCATGTCGAAGGTTATGCAGTCGCGCAGCCCGGCCATCTCGGCGATCCGCACCGCACCGTTGACGCCGCCGACCGGGCCGGAGAGGAAGGTTCCCGCCACCCGTTCCGCAGCATCCGGCAAGGTCATCGCGCCGCCATTCGATCCCATGATATTGACCGGCGCATCGACGTCCTGGCTTTTCAGGGCGTCCTGCAGCGTGCCGAGATAGGCGGCCATGACCGGCGTCAGATAGGCGTTGAGTACACAGGTCGAAATCCGTTCGAACTCGCCTCGTTCCGGGACCAGCGCGGCCGATTCCGAAACCGGAATGGGCGCCAGCATTATTCGCAGGCCGGCAGTGGCGGCGGCCTCATGCGCCGGGTTGACGTAGCTGTTGAGAAAGGCGACCGCGACCGATTCGATCTCCGCCTCCCGGAAACGCGCCGCAATCGGCTCTAGTGCGGCAGTGTCGATCGGCGTGAGAACCGCGCCGTCGGCCGCCATGCGTTCTGATACCTCCAGGCGATTGTCGCGGCTGACAAGCGGCGCGGGTCTTTGCCAGCCGATATCGAACAGGCCGCCGATCAGGCGGCGCGTCTTACCGATCTCGAGGACGTCTCGGAAACCCTCGGTCGTCAGCAAACCGGTCCGGGCGCCCTTGCGTTCAAGCAGCGCATTGGTGGCAATGGTGGTGCCATGCACGAAGGCGGAGATGGTCGCGCCGCCGATGCCGAGCGCTGCCAGCGCATCGAGGACGCCGCGCCACTGCTCGCCCGGCAACGACGGCACTTTCGCGGAAAGAAGCTGCTCGCTTGCCGGGTCGTAGGCCAGCACATCCGTGAACGTGCCGCCGACATCGATCCCGACGAGATAGCGTCCCCCGGTCATTGAGGCACTCGTCTGCCCACCGTGTTAAGCCGAACCCTGTCGCCGGGATGCGCGCCGAGCGCCGCGACACCGTCCGGACCCAGGCGGAGCGTATCCGCCGAGCCTGTCTGTTCAACCGCCAGCCAGCCCCGCAAGGCGACGCCGCCGGCGGCGGTCACCTCGACCATGTCGCCAGGCGCGGCGCCGAGCCGTGCGGCGACCGCTTCGGGAACGCCGATCTGCCGGCGTGTCGCGTTCCAATGATCCTCATTCGTGGGTTCGAGCGCCAACTCGATTCGTCCGGCGCGCAGCGCATCGCGCTTCGCAAGGGTGGCGTCTTCATCGATACGGGTATCGCCGTCGAATACCACGCCGTAGCGGTCCTGCGCATGCGCGACCGTGATATAGCCCAGCGATACGTCCGTCCTCACAAGCGCCGGCGTGCGTTCGAGTGGGTCGCCATATCCGCCGCCGCCCGAGGATTCCATGCGAACGATGTCGCCGGTGCGCAGTTTGAAATCGGACACCTTGCCCGGCATCGCCGACGGCTCGATGGTCTCGCCGTCGCGGACAACCGTGAACCGGTTGGGCGCACCGCTGTGGCCGTGCGCCACGCCAAAGGGCGGAATGATGTTCTTGTCCGACAGGACCGAGAGGCTGGCGCCGCCGGTCAGCACCCGGATGTCGCGCCGGAGGCCGAGACCGCCGCGAAACATGCCGTCGCCGCAGGAACTGTCCCGTAGGCCGTATTGCTCGACCCGCAACGGGCTTTGCGCTTCGATGATTTCCGCCGATTGCACGGAATTGAAATCGCCCTCGGGGAAGGCGCGCACGGCATGGCTACCGTCGGCGCCGCTGCTGGCC
>CAYYBI010000448.1:0-4222 GCA_964469835.1 uncultured Rhodospirillaceae bacterium | reverse complement strand
TCCGAGCGGTCGCCGTTGCCCGCGGCCCAGGACACCACCTCGACCACCTTGGGGCGTTCGACCGAGCGCAGTTGCCGCAATTCGGCCAGCAAGCGCGCGTGGCCCTGCGGCGTAATATAGTTCTTCGCACCGGAGGACGGTGCGCCCGCCACCGCGTTCCCTTTCGATTTTCGGAAAACAGCCTTGTTCATCGCCGCCGCAGCGCCCCTACGGGTGACATGCCCATATTCCCTCACATTGCCCCAGCCGCACACGCACGGCCAAAAGAATGTTACTCCGGTTTCGGGATGGCGAGCGCTTTTTCCGCAAGCTCGAAACGCGCCTGAACCGAGCGCGTGCTGTTTGTGGAATAGGTGATGGCGAAGGAAAACTCGTCCTTACCAATCAGCTCGATCAGCGCCTTGCGAATCCGCCGCCCGGTTTCGGACTCCGGCGTCGCCTCTTCGGAGAGGCGCGCCAGCAAGACGGCGCACACCTCGAACAGGGAAATATTGAAGATATTACGCCCGGCATCCGTGCCGTCGCTCGCCAGCGATTTCCGGAACGCGTGCTCCTCGAACAGGTTCCTGTTCGACTGCAACGACCGTTCGAAGCGTTTGCGCAACTGCGCCAAATCCTCCTCGGACATGTCGTTCATCGTCTTCAGGGCCGTGGCGAGATACCCCTCCATATCACCGCGGTAATCCTCCCAACCGAGCAGATAGAACGCGCAGAAGCGGTTGACCACCTCGCGATCCCGCATGGTTTTCGTGCTGAGGGACTGGCCGGAAACATGCCGGAAGGCGAGGCTATCCGCGGCGTCCCGCAACCAGGTCGTCGCCGGCCCGTTGTAGATCGCATTGCGCATTTGCTGGCGGCTCAAGGGCACGCCGCTGTTGACGCGCTCGAAAATATCGAGCCGGGCGCGCTCCGGCGCCTGATCGTCGAGGATGTACATGATGAGCTGGGTATCGAGGATCCGCTCTTGCAGAGTGACGTCCAGGTCATCGAACGTCTTGCCTTCCAGCGGATGTTTCGGCGCGTTTTCCTCTTCCGAGCCAAGGCCTTTGAGTTGGAATTTATTGCCGACGAAACGCTGGAACGTGGTGACCCGTTGCAGCCCGTCCACGACAATGATGCGCCCGTCCTTGGCTTCCGCGACATAGAACACCGGAAGCGGAATACGCATGATGCAGCTTTCGATCAACTTCGACTGCTTGTCCTCCGGCCAGACGAAATCGCGCTGGAAATCCGGGTCGAGCACGTAGCGGCCCTTTTCGATCCGGCCCAGGATGTCGGAAACGGTCCGCGATTCCTGCCGAACGAAAACCGAATCGAGCGTGTAGTCGCCCCACGCGCCACTCGACGGATCGTCATGGCCTTCGACGTCTTCCACCGGCGTTTCCTGGACGGTCTGATCAATTTCCATGTCGATTATCCTACTCCGTCCGCCGGCGTGGAGATCCTGTTCGAATCGACCCCGCATTCGCGAAAGCGCGAAAAATCGCGGTCAATTCCCTGTATGGAATGGCATACGCTTAAACTGCTTAAAATACGTTAACGCTATTCGAAGAGACCGTGCCGCCGATGCCATTCTTCCAGCGATTCAAGGGGATAGCTGTCATGCCGCGCCTCGTCCGGCCCGGCGTCGAGGCGTACCCAGCCGGGTTTGAAAGCCAACATGATGTGGACCTGTTCGAGAGGGTCGGGCAGCGGCGTGTCGATGGCGCTGGCGAAAGGATGCACCAGATCCGGCCAGCGCGGATCCCAGACCCAAAGCGCCGAGCCGCAACGAGCGCAAAACCGGCGCTCGGCCGGGCTTTCCGCCCCATCGATGCTGGCGTGAAAGACCGAAATTTTTTCCTCGCCCGTAACGACCAATGTCCCGGCGTCGGCGCCGAGATTGATCGCAAATCCACCCCCACCGGCGGTCTTTCGGCAGATGGAACAGTAACAGCGCATATAGGGAACCGGCGCGGAAGCCTCGAAGGAAAAGCTTACGCCGCCGCAATGGCAGGACCCGTCGAGATGCATGGCATCCCCCTTTCAGGAACAGTGAACCAAGGCGGTGTCTTGGACTCTTAGGCTTCGGCGCGCACCGCCCTTTCGATCAAAACCGCGCCGTCGCGCTCATCGCCAAATGCCCCTCCGAATCCATCGCCCAAAGGTCGATCGCGCCATCACCCGGTTTGCCCGCTAACGTAAACGGCGCGGTGTCGAAGAGTGGCCTGATGAAGCGGAAATCGAAGCCTGCCAGCCGGGCCCCCGGATTTTCGATGCTGCAGCGCTCCATCAGCATCAGAGCGATCAGCCTCGCATTGACGATCAAGCCCGGATAGCCCTCGACCTCCGTCACGTAGGGCCGGTCGTAGTGAATGCGCGAGGCGTTGAAGGTTAGCGCCGAGAATCGAAACAGCAGCGTCGGGTCGGGCCGGATCTCGCACCTCCACGTCGCCCCGTCGGGTGCCTCGGTGGGCGGCTGTGGCTTCGCGCTCGGATTTGGCGCGTCGCGATAAACAATGTCGTGCTCCTCCTCGACGGCGAGCCCGTGCTCACCGGAAATCGCGTAATGCACCAGGATGAAGATCAGCGCGCCAGTGCGTCCCTGCTTGACGGAGATATCCCGGATAGTTCCCACGCGGCGGATCGATTCTCCGACCTGGAGCGGGCGGTGAAAGGTCAGCCGGCCGCCGGCCCACAAGCGACGTGGCAGTGGCGCGGGCGGTAGAAACGCGCCGGTCTTGGCGTGCCCGACCTCATCCAGCGCCGATTGTCGAGCGCGTGGGTGGAAAAACAGCCAATGACTGCCCGGCGGCGCCGAATCTCCCGGCGCCGGCATCGGCTCTTCCCTATCGAGGGTCGCCGCAAGCCCCGCCAAGGCCGCCGCCGTCACCTGGTCGGTCGCCGTCTCGGTCCGTCCAATCCAAGGACGGAGCGTATCGATATCAACATCCGTCATTCGCCGCTTCCTTCAACCATCCGTCGATCTTACGACGCAGCAATCCGGTCGCAACCCAGAACGCGTATCGGCAATAATCCAATCGAGACCTTCAAATCGGTGCAACAACGCCCTAAGTTAGCTCACCAGACTGGAATCCCGGGCCACAGCAGCGATTCAATACGGAATGAACCAATCAGCACAAGCACTTGCCGCCGAAGTTGCAGGCATTGAGCGGCACGGGCCCGAAGATTTCGCGGCAATGCGTAAAGCCGGCCGGTTGGCGGCGGAGGTGCTCGACTTCCTCAC
This sequence comes from uncultured Rhodospirillaceae bacterium, assembly GCA_964469835.1. Lineage (GTDB taxonomy): Bacteria > Pseudomonadota > Alphaproteobacteria > UBA8366 > UBA8366 > JAOTYV01. The sequence goes on along the minus strand of CAYYBI010000448.1, from coordinate 996 downwards.
GCCGCATGTGCAGCCCGGCGTCACGACCGGGGCGCTGGATACGCTGTGCCACGATTTCATCCTGGATCACGGGGCCATCCCAGCGCCGCTCAACTATCGCGGGTTTCCGAAATCGATCTGCACATCCGTCAACCACGTGGTCTGTCACGGCATTCCCGATGACGCCAAGCGTTTGATAAACGGCGATATCGTCAACATCGACATTACCGTCATCCTGGATGGCTGGCATGGTGACACCAGCCGCATGTTCTTTGTCGGCGACAAGGTCGGCGTAAAAGCGCGCAAGCTGGTGCAGGTGACCTATGAAGCCATGATGCATGGCATCGAAGCGGTCCGGCCGGGCGCGACCTTGGGCGATATCGGGCACACCATCCAATGTTACGCCGAATCGCACCGGTTTTCGGTGGTTCGCGATTTCTGCGGCCACGGTATCGGCACGATCTTCCATTGCCCGCCCAGCGTGCTGCATTTCGGCGAGCCGGGCACCGGCGTAGCCTTGAGCGAGGGAATGTTTTTCACCATCGAGCCGATGATCAACGCCGGCAAGTTCCCGGTGAAAATCCTGCAGGACGGCTGGACGGCGGTGACCAAGGACCGCAGCCTGTCCGCCCAGTTCGAACACACAATCGCGGTGACCGCCGACGGGTATGAGATTTTCACCAAATCGCCCGCCGGACACACCGCACCGCCCTTTACCGTCTAGGCAGCATCGCGGCGGGCCCGGCCATGGCACACGGCAGCGACCGCGACGATGCGAAACCCCGTCCCCATTACCACGGCCACCGGCAGCGACTGCGCGCGCGCTTCATGGCAACCGGCGGCGACGGCATGCCCGATTACGAAATGCTGGAACTGCTGCTGGCACTGGCGATCCCGCGGCGCGACGTAAAGCCGCTGGCCAAGACATTGCTCGACAAATTCGGCAATTTCGCCGGCGTTATCGCCGCCGAACCGGACCAGCTTACTGCCGTCAAGGGCATGGGCGACGGCGCGGTG
>CAYYBI010000447.1:0-16713 GCA_964469835.1 uncultured Rhodospirillaceae bacterium | reverse complement strand
TGTGTGCGCACCAACGCCGGTTAAGCGCGACAATTTGTCCATCCTCGGTTACGCTGAATTCGCCAACGCCGCACTTGTCTCGGCAATAGGCATCAATGTATTGTGCAGTGCAGCATAAACGGGATTGGCCGTTGGTCGGATCATTGGCGCGGTTGGGGTGAACAAAGCAACCGCCCGGACAGAGGGAGAATCAAGATATGACGGACGTTGTGATTGCGAGCGCCGTACGGACACCGGTTGGCGCCTTTAATGGAGGTTTGAGTGCCGTTCCCGCGTCGTATTTGGGCGCGGTGGCAATCAAGGAAGCGATGAAGCGCGCGCAAGTGGCCGGCGAAGATGTCGACGAGGCGATCCTGGGGCAGATCCTGACCGCGGGCACCGGCCAGAACGCCGCTCGCCAAGCGGCCATCGAAGCCGGCATACCCGTCGAGAAGACCGCTTATCAGATCAATCAGCTGTGCGGCTCCGGATTGCGGACGGTGGCCTTGGGCATGCAGGCGATCCTGCTCGGCGATGCGGAAATCGTCGTTGCCGGGGGGCAGGAGAGCATGAGCCAGGCGCCGCATTGTGCGCATTTGCGCGACGGCCAGAAGTTGGGCGATTTGAATTTCGTGGATACGATGATCAAGGACGGACTCTGGGACGCCTTCAACGGCTATCACATGGGTAACACCGCCGAGAACGTCGCCGAAAAATGGCAGATCACGCGCGAGGAGCAGGACCAATTCGCCGCAGCGAGCCAGCAAAAGGCGGGCGAAGCGATGGCGGCCGGGCGTTTCCAGGATGAAATCGTTCCGGTGACCATCAAAACCCGCCGGGGCGAGACCACAGTCGATACCGACGAACACCCGAAACCGGATACGACGGTTGATGTGCTGGCGTCATTGCGGCCGGCTTTCGCGAAGGACGGTACGGTCACGGCCGGCAATGCCTCCGGCATCAACGATGGTGCGGCGGCGACGGTCCTCATGACGGCCGAAGAGGCCGCCCGGCGCGGAATCGTGCCGATGGCGCGCATCGTGTCCTGGGCGACGGTGGGCGTCGATCCGGCGATCATGGGCACCGGGCCAATTCCGGCCAGCAAGAAGGCGCTGGAGAAGGCGGGATGGTCGGCGGACGAGCTCGATTTGATCGAGGCGAACGAAGCCTTCGCCGCACAGGCTTGTGCCGTGAACAAGGAACTTGGCTGGGACACGTCAAAGGTCAATGTGAATGGCGGCGCGATCGCGCTTGGTCATCCGATCGGCGCATCCGGTACGCGCGTGCTGGTGACCCTGCTGTATGAGATGCAGCGCCGCGACGCGAAAAAGGGCCTCGCGACCCTGTGTATTGGTGGTGGTATGGGAATCGCGCTCTGCGTCGAGCGCGATTGAGGCGCGGATAAGCGCGACCGCACGGGTTTTACAGCGCGATCGCGTGAACGAGGATATTGGCGTGGGCAACCGCCACAAGATGGAAATCGTTGCCCGAAATTGCTGGAAAGGATGATCGGCAATGGCAAGGGTGGCAATTGTGACAGGCGGGACGCGGGGCATCGGCGGAGCGATCTCCGTTGCCCTCAAGGATGCGGGATATAAGGTGGCGGCGACATACGCCGGAAATGACGAGGCCGCCGCAGCCTTCAAGGAAGAAACCGGGATCCGCGTTTATAAATTCGATGTTTCTGATTTCGTTCAGTGCGAGAATTCCGTAGCGCAGATCGAGAAAGATCTCGGCCCGGTGGATGTGCTCGTCAACAACGCAGGCATTACCCGGGATGGGACAATGCAACGCATGTCGCACGACAGTTGGCAGGCGGTGATCGACACAAATCTGGGCTCGTGCTTCAACATGTGCCACGCGGTGATCATTGGGATGCGCGACCGCGGGTTCGGGCGTATCGTCAATATCGGGTCGATCAATGGCCAGGCGGGCCAATATGGCCAAGTGAATTACGCCGCGGCGAAATCGGGCATCCATGGCTTCACCAAGGCGCTGGCCCAGGAAGGGGCCGCCAAGGGCATCACCGTGAATGCCATCGCACCCGGCTATATCGATACCGACATGGTGCGGGCGGTGCCGCCGAATGTCCTGGAAACGATCGTTGCGAAGGTGCCGGTCGGCCGGCTTGGCAAGGCGTCCGAGATCGCCCGCGGCGTGCTGTTCCTGGTTGCCGACGACGCCGGGTTCGTAACCGGATCGACCCTGTCGATTAACGGCGGTCAGCATATGTATTGAGACCGCCGTAGCCGTCCCTATCCTGTTCGCACGGGGCGGCCGGCCGGCGGGTAACGCGGATCGAAAAATCCAGGTGTCGATGGATGGCCCGGCGGTACCAGCGTGTCGAGAAAGGCTTCGTCCTCGGCGGTGAACCGGTGGGTAAGGGCGCCGAGATAGCCTTTCCAGTGGGCCATGGTGCGCGGGCCGGCGACGACGCCGGAAACCAGCCGGTTGTTGAGCACCCAGAGCAACGCGAAATCGATCGGTGACATACCGCGTTTTGCTGCGTGTTCGGCAATTTTCTGCGCCGCGACCAGGGATTCCTGGCGGAACTCGGTTTGCATCATTCGGGTATCGCCGCGGCCCGCGCGCGTACCTTTCGGGGGGTTTTTCCCGGGCGTGTACTTGCCGGTCAACACACCGCGCGCCAGCGGCGAAAATGGAACAACGCCGATGCCGTAATAATCGCATGCCGGCAGTAATTCGCTTTCGGGCATGCGGTTCATCGCGTTGTAATAGGGCTGGCATATGACCGGCCGGGGCACGCCAAGCTGGTCGCACAGCCGGATCAATTCGCCAATCTGCCACGCCCGGTGATTGGAAAATCCCCAATAGCGGGATTTGCCCGCCGCGATGATATCGCCCATTGTCGAAACGCTTTCGGCGAGCGGCGTCTCCCAATCCACATGATGCATGTAATAGATATCGACATAGTCGGTCTTGAGCCGCCGCAGGCTGTGGTCGATCGCCTCCCGCATCCACTTGCGCGTCAAGCCTTTGCGTCGCGCCGGCGTACCCATGCTGCTGCCCACTTTTGTCGCGAGTATCCAATCGGTGCGATCCGGTTTGAGGAGCTCGCCGACCATCGCTTCCGATCGGCTGTCCGCATATCCATCTGCCGTGTCAATGAAGTTTACGCCGGCGTCGCGCGCGGAATCGACAATCCTTGACGCCGATTTTCTGTCGGTCTGATCGCCGAAGGTCATCGTGCCAAGGCAGATTTCCGAGATCTTCAGGCCGGATTGGCCGAGAACGTGGTATTGCATGTTTTGCTCCTCATTCGAGACGGCGCAATTCGAATCCCGCAGCGACGACAAAGTTGAGATGGCGGTCAACCCCGTGTAAACGAAGTGCTTCCGCGAAGGGAGTCCTTAAAATGTCGCGTGAGTATCCGGATAGGCCATTCGTCGGTGTCGGCGCCGTCATCTGGCGGGGCGATGAGTTGCTGCTCGTCCAACGGGGCAAGGCGCCGCGAAATGGAAGTTGGAGCCTGCCGGGCGGGCGGCAGGAGCTTGGCGAAACCGTGCGCGATGCGATCCTGCGGGAAATCCGTGAAGAAACGGCCTTGGAAGTCGAGGTTTCCGGACTGATCGATGTGGTGGATTCGGTGACACATGACGCGGACGGGCGGGTGCGCTTTCACTACACATTGGTCGATTTTACCGTCGAATGGCGTGCCGGCGTGGCAATCGCGGGCAGCGACGCCGCCGGCGTCCGCTGGGTGCATCCCGATGCGCTGGACGAATACGAGCTGTGGGAAGAAACGCTGCGCATTATCCAATTGTCGGCGGCGCAGCGGTGACGCGGCTGCAGCGCGAGACCGCTGTCGGCGGCAGCGCGGTTCTGATGTGGGGGGCACTCGCCTTGCTCACGACATGGTCCGGCGACGTTCCTCCCTTTCAACTTGTGTCTATGAGCTTCGCCATCGCATTCATCCTGGCGACCGGAAAATGGGTGATTTGCGGCGAGTTGCCGACACGCTACCTGCGCTATCCGCCGCCGGTCTGGATGCTCGGCATTGCTGGATTGTTCGGCTACCACTTCCTTTATTTCATGGCGTTGCGCAATGCGCCGCCGGTGGAAGCCAGTTTGATCGCCTATTTGTGGCCATTGCTGATCGTTTTGTTTTCCGCATTGCTGCCCGGCGGCAGGTTGCGGTGGTGGCATCTTGCCGGCGCGGCACTGGGATTTGGCGGCTGCGTATCGCTGATCAGCGGCGGCGGCTTATCCTGGCGCGGCGAATACGCGGTCGGATATTTGGCGGCGATCGGTTGCGCGCTGGTATGGTCGGGATACTCGGTGCTGAGCCGCCGCCATGCGGCGGTGCCGACCGATACGGTCGCGTGGTTCTGTGCCGCGACGGCGGTCCTGGGATTGCTCTGCCATTTGGGGTTCGAGCAGACCGTCTGGCCGGCGAACGCGGGCGAATGGCTGGCGGTGGCCGGGCTCGGCCTCGGCCCGGTCGGCGTCGCCTTCTTTGCATGGGACCGTGGCGTCAAACATGGCGATCTGCGGTTTCTCGGCGTGTTCTCCTACGCGGCGCCAATGCTCTCGACGCTGCTGCTGGTGCTGTTCGGCAAGGCCGAAGCGCGATGGGGGATTGCGCTGGCCTGCGCGGCCATCATGGGCGGCGCGGTGCTGGCCGCGCGCGATCTGATTTTCCACGGCAGGGCCGGAGCGAAGACGTGACATTTGGGCTGATAATTTTCGATTGCGATGGTGTGTTGGTCGATAGCGAGTCCCTCGCCAACCGGGTGATGTCGCAGGTGTTCGCGGAATTCGGTTTCGACGTATCGCCGGAGGATTGCCTCCGGCGGTTTGTCGGCATGAGCATGGCCAGCGTCCGGTCGGCGGTCGAGACGGCGTCCGGCCGCCGGCTTCCGGACGAATTCGAGCCGCGGGCGCGCGCGCTCGCCGACGAGGTTTTCGATCGGGACCTCCAGCCGATCCGGGGCGTGTCCGAGGTGCTGTCGGCTTTGCCGCATGCGCGCTGTGTCGCCTCCAGCGGCAGCCCGAGGCGCATCCGGCGGTCGCTCGACAAGACGGGGCTGGATGCCTATTTCGCGGACCACGCATTGTTCAGCGCCGCGATGGTAAAGCGCGGCAAGCCCGCGCCGGATCTGTTTCTACATGTCGCCGAGACGATGGAAGTCACCCCCCAACAATGCCTGGTGATCGAGGACAGCCTATTGGGCGCGACCGCCGGTGTCGCCGCGGGCATGACCGTGTTCGGTTTCGCCGGGGCCAGCCATATCACCGATGGCCATGCCGAACGCCTGGAGGCGCTGGGCGTGGCCGCGGTCTTCGACGATATGGCCGACCTGCCAGGCATGCTTGCCGCCCGGTAGCCTAGCCTTTCGGCGCGGTGGCCTGCATTGAAGGCCGGTCCGCGAAGGCGTCATACCAGCGGCTCAAAGCGGGGCGTCCGCTGCGCCAATCTTCGACATGGCCGCGAAATCCGATATATCCCGCGGCGACACCGGCGGCGATATGGGCGATGTTCAGCGGTCCGCTGAGGTTCGCCGCCTCCTGATCCAACGCGTCGAGGCTGCGGTTGATCTTCGCCTGCTGGCGGCCAATGAACCAATCGGACCAATGCGCCTCGTCCTTACGCCGTTCGTTTGCGATCGACACGCCTGCGTCCAGGGCGCCTTCGGCGATCGCGGCAAGCCTTAGGACCGGCCAGCGGTCCGGACCGCTGGGAAAGAGCGCCGCGCCGCCGCCGAGGTCGTCGAGATATTCGCAAATGACCCGGGAATCGAACAGTGCCATTCCATCGTCGGTGAGCAGCGTGGGGACCCGCCCCGACGGATTGTCCACCGGAAGGTCATTTTCTTCCCATGGACTGCTGGCAAGAATTTCGATCTGGTCCGCCAGACCCTTTTCATGGGCGACCACCATGACCTTGCGGACGTAGGGCGATGTCGGGCTGTGATGAATTTTCAAGTGTTTGATTCCTTTTCCAATCAACGGCGTCACGAATTGTTTGCTAATTTCTGGCAGAACTCAACGGTCGAACCGGGAATCCAAGCGTTGCGCCATGGTATAGTATTACATGATGTGGACCGACGTCGTTGACCTGAACGAATTCTACCAATCACGCCTGGGCCAAGTGACGCGGCGGCTGATTCGGCGCCGCATGCGCGAAATCTGGCCCGATGTGCGCGGCATGACCGTGTTGGGAATGGGGTATGCGACGCCATATCTCCGATCGTATCGTGGTGAAGCGGAGCGGATTATCGCTGCGATGCCGGCGCAGCAGGGCGTAATTCACTGGCCGGAGGATGGACCCGGTCAAGTGGCGCTGACCGAGGAAACCGAATTGCCGCTTCCGGACTTATCGATTGACCGGCTGCTGCTGGTTCACGCCGTGGAGAACAGCGAGAACCTGCGCGCCATGATGCGGGAAGCATGGCGCGTCCTCGCAGAAGGGGGGCGGTTGCTAGTCGTCGTGCCCAACAGGCGCGGCATCTGGGCGCGGTTCGAGCAGCGTTCGCCTTTCGGTCATGGCCATCCTTACAGCCAAAGTCAGCTCAGGCGATTGCTGCGAAATTGCCTGTTTACGCCGATGTCGACCGCGCATGCGCTGTTCATGCCGCCGTCGCATTGGCGGATTCTTCTGCATTCCGCTCCGGCCGTCGAAAAGGCCGGGAATAGGCTGTTCCAGGCGGTTTCCGGTGTGTTGATGGTCGAGGCGTCGAAGCAGATCTACGCCGCGACTCCGGTGGCCGCCCGCACGCTTCGCCGCCGCCGGCTCGTCGCTTTGCCGGGACGGGGCGCGTCGATGCGGAACGAACGGAACAGCGACGACTAGGCGCGGGCACCGGCACATTTTGCACAGGCCGGGCCTACTGCCAATCGTCGGTTTTGAGTGAGTCTTCGAGAGTTTCGCGGTTTTCGCAATCGATAACGCGGCGCGCGACGTCATAGGAAAATCCTTGCCGGGCAAGGGCGGCAAGATCGCGTTCGCGGCTGTCGTCGCGGTTCTGCGCGCGCCATGGACCGAGGCGCCGCCGCCGCGCATAGCGGCAGGCCGCCGCGAGGTCGGCATTGGCGTGTTCGTTGTCGAGTACCTCGAGGGCTTTGCCGATGATAGCCGATTCCACGCCTTTCGCCGCCAATTGCGCGCGGATCAGGCGTTTCGAGGCGCCGCGGCGATGCAGCGACGTGGTGCGCATTCGGGCATATGCGTCGTCGTCGAGCAAGCCGACCTCCTGATATCGGCGAAGCACGTCGTTGACCATCACGGCGCCGTCTTCCGGGTCGGTGCCGTGATGGTCGGCGGACCGTTTCACCCGGCGCATCAGGACCCGGCGCAAATTTTCGGTAGATGATGCGTAGCGTTCCAGATAGGCCAGGGCGATGCGCTCCAGCCGTGCCGGAGTGATCTTTCGGGGAGTCCGGCGTCCGGCCGGCTTTTTGTTGTTTTTCTGCATGCCGCGCCGAAGGTAGCAGGGCGGCGTTCCGGCGCAACCCCCGGAATTCGCGGAAATCCGGTGTGGCGGCGTCGAATCGGGGCGTCCGCGAATTTTAGGACATGGTTAAAAAAAAGTTACCAGGTGTGACAGCGATCACTGTCCGGTGGATTGGTGCGGCGCATCATCAAAAGCGAGAAGAGCGGATTGCTTGCACCGAACCGGGCTTCTCGAGAAATTGGACCTTGGGTCGTACGCCCACCCTGCCCCTCCCAAATGGCATCGGCCTCTGGTTCAGGCGGCGGCGCGTTTGCGCCGCCGCTTCTATTTTTGAGCCCGGTGCTATCGTACGGACGAAACACCTTGTTCCGGCTGCTGCGGTGGAACTATGGTGGCCACCCTGGTGCGATGCCGGGAAGCGCACGAAGCACGAAATTATTATGACTCATCCCGTGCCGCGCCGCTTCGGAGCGGTGAATTGGCTTGGACTGTGGACCTTGTACGAGAAAGAGGTCTGGCGGTTTCTCAAGGTGTATGCCCAGACCATTCTGGCGCCGCTGATCACGACTCATGTCTTTCTGGCTATTTTCGTTGTGGCGCTCGGCCGCGCCGTGGAACAGGTGGGCGGCGTTCCGTTCACGGAATTTTTGGCGCCTGGCCTTGTCATGATGGCGATGGCGCAAAACGCGTTCGCCAATTCGACATCGACGATCATTCTCGCCAAGATCCAGGGCAACATCATCGACGTGCTGATGCCGCCGCTCAGCCCGTTTGAATTGGCGTTCGGTTATGTCGCCGCGGGTCTGACGCGCGGCCTTGTCGTAGGCGTGACGACGGGGGTGGTAATGTTCGCCATTGTCGGCATGGCGCCAAGTTCGCCGGCGATTATGATTTATTTCGCGATTTCGGCACCCCTGCTGCTGTCCTTGATTGGCACGCTGACAGGATTGTGGGCGGAAAAGTTCGACCATACCGCGGCGATCACCAACTTCGTCGTCACGCCGCTCGCGTTCCTTTCCGGCACATTTTATTCCATAGAAAGATTGCCGCCGGCATTTCAGTGGATTGCACACTTCAATCCATTTTTCTACATGATCGACGGATTCCGGTTTGCCTTTATCGGGCATTCCGACGCACCGGTTTGGATCGGCATGGTGGTACTGTTCGCGGCGAATTTGGTGCTGTGGATTCTGTGCTGGTACCTCTTTAAGGTCGGATACAAGATCAAGGCTTGAGCGATAGACGGGATCGCCCACACCGCTGTTGTGCCGGCGCGTCGGGCACCTAGCGCATTGACATTAATGGACCAAAAGCTTGATACTCCGCGCCTTCCGATGGCGTAGGCGCGCCACAGGATTCCGTTACTATTGGAGGGCGCTGTTATGACAGCGGTAATGCCGACGTATGGTCGGGTCGATATTGCCTTTGAAAGAGGCGAAGGGCCTTATCTATTCGATACCGATGGCAGACGCTATCTCGATTTCTGCGGCGGCATCGCGGTGGACGTGCTGGGGCATGCTCATCCGTATCTCGTTGCGACGCTTCAGGAGCAGTCTGCGAAGCTGTGGCATGTTTCCAATCTATACCGAATTCCCGGCCAGGAACGGCTGGCGGAACGGCTGGCCGCGACGTCGTTTGCGGACCTGGCGTTCTTCTGCAATTCCGGCGCGGAAGCGGTCGAAGGCGGCCTCAAATTGTGCCGCAAGTATCACAGCGCCAACGGGGAACCGGAGAAATGGCGTGTCATCACGTGCGGCGGCGCCTTTCACGGGCGTACGCTGGCAACGATCTCCGCGGCCAACAACGAAAAGCACCTCACCGGGTTCGGTCCGCGAACCGAAGGCTTCGACAATGTCGCTTTCGGCAATTTGAACGAATTGCGCGCGGCGATCACCGGCGAGACGGCGGCAATTCTGCTCGAACCGATTCAAGGCGAGGGCGGCATCAGGCCGGCGGATCTTGATTATTTGCGCGGCGTACGGGAAGTCGCCGATGAATTCGGATTGTTGCTGTTCTTCGACGAAGTTCAGTGCGGTATCGGCCGGACCGGGCGCCTTTGGGCCCACCAATGGGCCGGCATCGAGCCTGATGTCATGGCGATCGCCAAGGGGCTGGGCGGCGGATTCCCGGTTGGCGCGTTTCTCGCGACCACCGAGGCGGCGAAGGGAATGGTGCCCGGCACGCATGGCTCGACCTTCGGCGGCAATCCGCTTGCAATGGCGGTTGCCAATGCGGTTCTGGACGTGATCCTGGACGATGGTTTTCTGGAGAATGTCGAAACGGTCGGCGCCTATTTGCAGGAACGGCTGGAGGATTTGGTGCGGCGGCACGGCGATGTGTTTACCGGCACCCGCGGCAGCGGCCTCATGCGGGGCTTGATCTGCGGGCCCGATTGCGGCGCGGTCGGCACGCGGTTGTTCGAGGAAGGCCTACTCACCGTCATTGCGGGCGAGAATGTCGTGCGGCTCCTGCCGCCGCTGAATATCGAGTCGGCGCATGTGGACGAAGCGGTAGCCATCATGGATAGAGTGGCGGAGGCTTGGCCCGCCGGCGAGTCATGAGCCCGGCCAAGCATTTCCTCGATCTCGACCGGCTGGACAAGCAACAACTGCGCGGCATTCTCGACGGCGCCGCCGCCTTCAAACAGGACAAGGTCGACGGTGGCCGTTTGCTGGACGGTAAAATCCTTGCGATGATCTTCGAAAAGCCGTCGACGCGCACGCGGGTGAGTTTCGACGTGGCAATGCGCCAGCTTGGCGGGCAGACGATCCTGATGAGCGACCGGGAGAGCCAATTGGGCCGGGGTGAAACCGTGGCCGACACGGCGCGGGTCTTGTCGCGTTATGTGGATGCCATCATGATTCGAACGGATTCCGTCGAAAAGCTCGAGGAATTGGCCGGAAATGCCGATGTGCCGGTTATCAACGGCCTGACCGATCGCAGTCATCCCTGTCAATTGATGGCCGACGTCATGACCTTCGAGGAACACCGCGGCCCCATCCAAGGCAAGTCGGTCGCCTGGGTCGGTGACGGCAACAACGTTGCGAGCAGCTGGATCCAGGCGGCGACGCAATTCGATTTCGAATTGCGCTTGGCCTGTCCGGCCGAATTGCCGCCGAATCCTGACATTGTCGATTGGGCGCGTCAAAACGGCGGATCGGTGTCGCTGACCGAGGATCCAAATGCCGCCGTGGAAAATGCGGATTGCGTGGTGACCGATGTCTGGATCTCAATGGGCGACAAGGATGCCACGCAGCGTCACAATTTATTGCGTCCCTATCAGGTGGATGAAGCGATGATGGGACGGGCGCAACCGGATGCAATCTTCATGCATTGTTTGCCGGCGCATCGGGGCGAGGAGGTGACCACCGGGGTGATCGACGGTACGCAGTCGGTTGTTTGGGATGAAGCCGAGAATCGCCTGCACGCCCAGAAGGGAATCCTCGCCTGGTGTCTGGAATAGGGGATGTTGCCAGCGGCGCAAAAGGGCTGACGGGCGATGATCGTATACAGCCCTTCCGGCTCGAATCGGCGGGATTCCACGGCCGGCTGCTGCGGCTTGGGCCGACCGTCGACGCGATCGTAAAGCGCCACGAATATCCCGATCCTGTCGCTGGCTTGATCGCGGAAACGCTTGCGCTCGCGGGGGTTTTGGCGGCGGCGCTGAAATACGACGGTGTGTTCACTCTGCAGTTGTCGGGCGACGGGCCGGTGCGGTTTCTGGTCGGCGATATTACCAGCGCCGGCGATATGCGGGCCTATGCCAGCGTGCGGGGCGCGTTGCCGCCCTTGTCCGAGATTGCGACTGCGCCGGTTCCGCGGCTGATTGGCGCCGGCCATATTGCGTTGACAGTCGATCAGGGCGCTTCCACCGATCGGTATCAGGGCATTGTCGACATCGAGGGGGGAACGTTATCTGATTGCATTCATCATTATTTCCGGCAATCGGATCAGTTCTCCGCGGCATTGAAGCTTTGTGCCGGGCGCGACCAGGACGGTCGCTGGCGCGCGGCCGCATTGATGTTGCAGCGATCGCCGGAAACGGAGGATCCGAATCTCCAGGATGAGACGGAGGAGGCGTGGCGGCACGCCCTCGTGATGCTTGGAAGTTGTAGCGACCGGGAATTGCTGCACACGCGATACACGCCGTATGGATTGCTATACCGGTTGTTTCATGAGGATGGCGTTCGGGTTTTCGATGCGCGGCCGGTGCAATTCGGCTGCCGTTGTTCGATAGATAAGGTGAAAGGCGTCCTGGCATCCTTGTCGGACGCGGAAATCGCCGATCTCATGGTGGATGGCGAGATCGTCGTCACCTGTGAATTTTGCCGGGAGGCGCATACCTTTGACAGCGGCCAGATTTCGCGGATGCGGACGCCTAGCGGCGCATCGGGGCACTAGGCGCAGTGGCGGCGCCGGCACCTTCCAAGGGGTTGGGTTCCGGCAACACCCGCGGCGACGTTTTACTCTGGAAGGCATCATTGCGCTTTCATATTGCCGTACTTCGTTTTATCAAATTTCTCACACTTCGGGTTGGTGGTTCCGGGAGCTCCAAAGCATGAATTTCAAGCGGCCCAAATGGCTACTTCCTTGTCTACTGTTGCTCGTTGCGGCGTGTGAAACGCAGGTCGAAGGCCGAAATTTTGCGCAAATCAGTTTCGCGCATTTGCCTCCCATAAAGCTCAACGTCGCCAAAATCGATGTCAAGGAACCGACAGTCGAGGCGCCGGGCAATGGCAACATTGAACACGAACTACCGGTCTCTTTGCGCGGAGCCGCGCTGCGCTGGGCTCGCGAACGGCTGCAAGCGGTCGGCCAGACAGGCAGCGCGGTCGTCGTGATTGAACAGGCAGATTTTAGGGAGGAGCGTCTCAAGAAGACGACGGGGGTCAAGGGGATATTTACCACAGATCAGGTGGAACGATACCAGGCGGTGCTGGCCATATCGGTGTCGATCTCGGAACCCAACGGCAGCGCGAAGGCGCGTGCCAAAGGGTCCCGCAGTCAAACGGTTCCCGAGGACGCATCGCTGGCCGACAGGGAGAAAGTTTGGTTCTCGATGACCGAAAAATTGGTCAAGGCCGTTGACGCGGAGATGGAGAAAAGAATTCGCCAGAACCTGCAACACTATGTCCGATAGTAGATTGGGCTTGCGAATTGTGCCTTAGGACCGCCAGAAAGACGGCGCGAGCATCACGAGTACAGTGAAAAGCTCAAGCCGGCCCAGCAACATGCCGGCGCTGAGAAGCCATTTGGCGCTGTCCGGTAACGTGGCGAAATTGCCGGACGGGCCGATCGTGGTGCCCAGGCCGGGTCCAACATTGGAAATTGCCGTCGCGGCTCCGGAAGTCGCGGTCAAGAAATCGAGGCCGATGAAACTTAGCCCGATCGCAAGGGCGGCGAAGCAGAGCACATACAGAAAAAAGAAGCTCATTACCGAACCGCCAACCGATTCCGGTATCGGTTTACCGTTGTAGTAAGCAATGAAGACTCCATGCGGCTCCAGCAACCGTCGGATCTGCGCCAAAGCAGTCGCATAGAGCACTTGCAGCCGAAAAACCTTAATGCCGCATGTCGTCGAGCCTGCGCAGCCGCCGACAAACATCAAAAAGAACAGCAAACCGACCGCGAAGGTGCCCCAAAGATTGAAATCGGCGGTCGCGTAGCCGGTGCCGGTAATCACCGAGATGACATTGAAGGCCGCCCTTTGAACGGATTCGCCGACGCCGATAAAGCGGGCGAAGTGGAGGTAAGCGGACATCACCAATATGCTGAGCAGGACAATCGCAAGAAACCAGCGCACCTGACTGTCGCGCCACAACGCGCCGGGATTGCCGCGCAATCCACGCAAGTACAAGACGAAGGGTAAACTGCCGAGCAGCATGAAGGCGATGGCGATGGCGTCGATGGCGCCGCTCTTGAAATAGCCGAGAGATTCGTCATGGGTTGAAAACCCGCCCGTCGCAATCGTCGTCATCGCATGGGTTACCGCATCGAATCCGGTCATGCCGAACGACCAATACAGCAGGGCGCAGAGCATCGTCATGCCGAGATAAATAAAGCCGATAAAGGCAATGAGTTGGGTTGCGCGGGGCAATACTTTGTCGGAACTGTCGGACGATTCCATGCGGAACAATTGCATGCCGCCCACCTGCAGCATGGGCAGGATGGCAACCGCCATCGCGACGATGCCGATGCCGCCAAGCCATTGCAGCAACGCCCGCCACAGCAGAATGCCGGGCGGGGCATAGTCGAGCCCGGTAAGGATGGTCGATCCGGTGGTCGTGATCCCCGACATCGCCTCAAAAAAAGCGTCGGTATAACTGAGCTGGAGATCGGCGAAGACCAGCGGCAGGGCGCCGAACGCCGGAATGATCATCCAACTCAGCGTGGTCAACACGAAAGCCTGACGCAAATTCAACGCGCGGCTCTGCGAGCGCGCGGTAAGCAAAAGCATCACGCCAATCAGCAGGGTGAACGCCGACCCGAGCGTGAACACCTGCCAATCCTTGTTGCCGACGGCCGCGTCTGCAACCGCCGGAACGCACATGGCAAGAGCCAGGGTCGACATTAGAATGCCAACGATAAAGAGGATGGGACGGAAATCGATCAAGGGATCGCCGCGTCCGTTTTGCTATTGAGGGGTCTAAACATTAGGGAAGAGGCTGGCGATGTCCAGCGTCTTGCATGGTTCCCATGCGGTTTGGCGGCTCTCAGTCAGTTGTGTTGGATACTCGATGACGCGCCGATTATGGAAAGAAACTCCCGCCGCGTCATTGCATCGTCGCGAAAATCGCCAAGCATACGGCTTGTCACCATCGTCACACCGGGCTTTTCCACGCCGCGTGTCGTCATGCATTGATGCGTCGCCTCGATGACAACGGCAACACCATTTGGCTGCAGGACGTCGTTCAGAGTGTTGGCGATCTGGGCCGTAAGTTTCTCCTGGATCTGCAAGCGGCGTGCGAAGGTTTCGACGACTCGTGCGAGCTTGCTGATTCCGATCACCCGGGCGGACGGAAGATAGCCGATATGCGCCTTGCCGACGATCGGCACGATGTGATGTTCGCAATGAGAAAAGAACGGAATATCGCGTAGCACCACCATTTCGTCATAACCTTCGGTCTCTTCGAAGGTACGTTGCAACAAATCGACCGGGTCTTCGTTGTACCCCCTGAAAAATTCTTCATAGGAGCGCACCACCCGGCTTGGCGTGCCCAAGAGTCCTTCCCGATCCGGGTCGTCGCCGGCCCAGCGAATCAGCGTGCGAACCGCTTGTTCGACTTCCTCGCGCGCGGGGCGCGCTGGCGATACCTTATTACTTGCGGTCACGGCGGTTTCCCTCCTTTGCGCGAATGCGACGGATACTCTGTGTCAGCCGTGGGCGCTTGCGGCGCTTGCGGGTCAGTTCAATTGGATAGGCTGGTGCGGGCTATCTAGTGAGAAGGCCGGAATTTCGACATCGAAAAATTCGCCGTCAGCACCTTCCATTTGGTAGATACCTACCATGATACCTGAAGGTGTTTGAAGCGGGGTGCCGCTGGTGTACTCGAAATCGGTTCCTGGCTCCAGAACGGGTTGCTCCCCCACCACACCGGGCCCGCGAACCTCTTGCACGCGACCAATGGCATCGGTAATTCGCCAGTAGCGATTCCGCAATTGAACGGTATCGCCGCCAAAATTCTCGATTTTTACGTGATAGGCCCAGACGAAGTGATTTTCCTCCGGAGAGGATTGATCTTCTAGGTAGAAGGGCTTCACGGTGACCTTGATATCGCGGGTTTCTTGTTCGTACATATGACAGCTCTTACTGACGCCAATTCAGGCGCCTAAGATCAACATATTGGCCAGTCATGCCGGGTTGTCAAAGGCCAATTGGCCGTGCCGGGAGACCGATTTGACTTACCTCGTCGGGTGTTTCCGGCGGATCAAATACCTCTGTTCCCCCTCCATGACGAGCTCGCCGCGCTGGTTGTGGACCGTGCTTTTCACAGTTACTACGCCGGTCGTCCGCTGCGGCTTCAAGTCGGTGATTTCGAGCAATGGGTAAACCGTATCGCCCGCATAGACCGGCAGAAGAAAGCGCGACGACTGGTCGATAAACGCGACCAGGGAGTCGCCGATCAGGCGTGGAAACTCGCCGGCCCCGGCAGCGGTTTGAATGGCAACCTGGAAGCCATGCGCGAGCATGCCGGGATGGCCGCGTTCGCGGCAATACTCTACGTCATAGTGGATCGGATGATTGTCGCCGGAAGCAAGTTGAAACGCGGCGAACAAGGCGTCCGTCATCGTGCGGGATGGGATAGCGAAGCGTTGGCCGAGTTGGAGGTCGTCGAAATTTTGCGAGTCTTTATGAAATTCCTGACCCGGCTTAAATGTCGTTTCAGGCATTGTGCGCGCCCTTTGTGTTGCGGAATGCGAATATTGTCGTGGCAAGCCAGCACGGCAATGACGTGTATGTCGTATCCCGCCTGTGCCGGAATGTCCCGCGCGTTTTGGCCGATTATGGGCGCAATTGCGGCTGGGTGAGGGCCTATTCCGCCGCTTGCAGCGGCGGGTGCGTTGGCCGCCAGGCGACGGACCACGGCATAATCGGGCGTCCCCGGCGCTGTCTGTCGGCGTCCGGCATGATGTCGTCGGATGGCCAGATCCCCGTCTCGATGGCGGTCGCGTATTCCGATGGAAGGCCCGAACGTCGGATGCGCGTGGCGACGGCGGTGTGGTCGTAGGACAAGGCGCGGTGTTCCAGGACTAGCCCCTGGGATGTCGGCCGAATCAGTCCGTACCAGACGCGCGCCGTACCGTCATTCGCCGGCAGCCCGATGACCCCCGGGTTATGCCAAATCCCACCCGTAATCTCTCGCGTGAAGGGCAGACCGGAATGGCCGCCGATCACCATGTCGGCGCCGGCATCGGCACATTGGCGATCCAATTCGCGCGCGTCGGAGGCGGGGAACAAAAATTGATTGATCCGATCGACGCCGCCATGGATGGCGACGCAGCGTTTGCCGCCGGCAATGAATTCGATGCGGCGCGGCAGGGTCCGCATCCACGCCTTCGAATCGTCGTTCACGGCGGCGGCGGCGAAACGGAACCATTCCGCCGACAAGGTGTCACAGTCGCTGCCCTTGGTGAATCCGCAGCCGCAATCCGCCGCGAAATTGCCGAGCGACTCCTCGACATTTCCCATCACCACCGGGATAGCGGCATCGCGGATTCGATCGACGACATACTGCGGATCGGCGGCATAGGCGGCGAGGTCGCCGGTGCACAGCATATTGCCGGCGCGAATGCCCAGGGCCTTGGCTTCCGCGAAGAG
>CAYYBI010000446.1:0-9901 GCA_964469835.1 uncultured Rhodospirillaceae bacterium | reverse complement strand
ACGCCTCCTGCAAGATGTCGATCGCCCGGTGCGGTTCCGCATCGCCGCACATGAAGACGTCGAATGCCGCGAATTCGCGCTCGGGCCAGGTGTGTACGCTGATATGTGACTCCGCCAACACGGCAACCCCTGAAACGCCCTGGTTCGGGGTGAAATGATGCAAATGAATATGAAGCAATGTCGCGCCGGCGGCGGTCACCGCACGCCGCATCGCCAGATCGATATGATCCAAATCGTCGAGATGCCGGGCACCCCAAAGATCGACGATCAGGTGGGTCCCCGCATAGGAGACGCCATCGCGTTGGATAAAGTAGTCCTTGCGCTCCTCGACCGGGTCGCGGTGCAGGATGATGTCTCCCTCACGCACCGGGCTGAGCGGTGCGACCTGGGCGGCGGAAGGATTAATATCCATCCCCAATTGGACAGCCGCTTTCGGCATGTCTTGTCTCCCCAATCAGTAGATGAACCCATTTCATCGAAGGCGCCCCATATGAGCCGTTCGACCGGGCAAATCAAGTCTAAAAATCACGATTTAAACTTTATTGACACCCCCCAAAAGGCTAGCAACCCACGGTGGAATTGCAAAGGCTCCAACATGCACCTCCGGCGAGTAGTGACGCAGGTCGAGCGCCGCTTTCCGGGACCGTTCCCGCAGTCGTTCGAGCGGCGTCTGCCGCAGGGTCACATTGTCGGTTCCCCATCCAAAAGCCATCACGCCGCCGGTATAGGACGGCACCGCAGCCAGATAACAAGAAGCGTCGCGAAAGAGGGGCCGGAGACAGGAAATTGTGCCGCTCAGTTCACTGCCCTGAAAAAAAGGCACGCCATTTTGCGTAACCATCACGCCACCCTGGGCGAGGCAACCCTTCGCCGCCGTGTAAAATCGTTCGGTAAACAGCACGTCGCCGGGCCCGATGGGGTCCGTGGAGTCAATGATCGCGACATCGTACCGCTGATCCGTGGTCTCGACGAAATCCACGCCGTCGGCAATCACCAGGTCCAGCCGCGGGTCCTCGAAGGCATCATGGCAGATGAACCGCAGATGTTCCTTGCTGAAGGCGACGACGTCGGCGTCTATTTCGACCATCGTCACCTGTTCGACACCGGGATGCTTAAGAACTTCTTCCAGCATGCCGCCATCGCCGCCGCCGATAATCAGCACCTTCCGCACCGCGCCATGGGCGAACAAGGGCACATGCGCCAGCATCTCGTGATAGATGAATTCGTCGCGCTCGGTGGTCTGAATGACGTTGTTCAGCGCCAGCACCCGCCCGAACACGCTATTCTCGAACAACATTAACTTTTGATGTTCGCTATCGCCTTCGTAGAGAATCTTGTCAATTGCCAGACGGATTCGAACACCGGTGTACAGCGTTTCCTCGAACCAGTCCGCCATCGCGTTCACCCCATCACCGGCCGGCGACTTCGGACCGCCTCCCGACGCGGCGCTCAATGCAGCGGTTTCGCCGTCAGGCGCGCTTTGGTCATCGGGATCGCCGCTTCGGCAGTGGCGTCTTGCGCCATTTTTCGCCGTTTCGAGCTGTTTTGCTGCTGGCGGGCGGGCTCGCCGATCTGGTTTCGAATATCGACCGTGCCCGACACATCGACATCTTTCACGCTCCGGAAGAATCCGTATACGACCGCACCTTTTTCGACCACCAGTTTTTCATGAATGACGTCCCCGGAGACTTGCGATTCCTTGCTGATCAATGCCTCTTTCGCATGAATGGAACCATCGACCGCGCCGAACACCTGAACAAACGAGGCGCTGATATTGCCGTTGACGCACCCGTTGGCGCCGACCGTCAGATGAAAGCACCGGATATCGCCATGGACCGTTCCATCGATATGGATATCGCCATCGCAATCGAGATTTCCGGCGACGGTATGTGCCGGCGCGATGATCGACGGCGCTTCTCTATTGGGCCGCTGCGGTGATCCCACAGCGACTGTCCCACGTTTTCCCATACCCCCGCTTCCCTGTGTGTCGTCTTTGTTCGTTCATTGATTAGTCGTATGCGAATATCGTACTGATTAAAACATCCCGTCACAAGACGATGCGACGGCCCTCATTCGCGCAATCGGACCGAATAGCGACACCGTCCGGATAGCCATGAAAGAAATTACCGGGATCGGTGGCATGGACGCCGAACACCATAGAAACGACGAACAAAAATAGGGAGAAACAAAATGCGGGTAGGGTTTATCGGTCTCGGCAATATGGGGCTGCCGATGGCGGCCAATCTCGCCAAGGCGGGCCAGGACATCATCGTTTACGATTTGAACCGCGGTGTGGTCGATGACTTCGTCAAGGAGCATGGCGGCCGCCCGGCAAACGGCTTGGTAAGCGTCGCCGAAAATGCCGACCTCATCATCACCATCGTTCCCACGGGCAAGGATGTCCGGCGCATCGCCCTCGGCGATGGCGACGGCGATGCGCTCGCAGCCCATATGGAAAGCGGCAAGCTCCTGCTCGACATGAGTTCGTCCGATCCGACGGGTTCGGTCGATCTGGCCAGCGTGCTGCGCGAGCAAGGGATATCCTTCGTGGACGCCCCGGTATCCGGCGGCGTCAAGCGCGCCATCGACGGGTCGCTTGCCATCATGGTCGGCGGCGATCCGGCCGATATCGAACGCTGCCAGCCGCTGCTCGACATCATGGGCGGCCAGATTTTCCAATGCGGCCCGGTGGGCTCCGGCCATGCGATGAAGGCGCTGAACAACATGCTGTCCGCCATCGGGCTCGCCGCCGCCGGCGAGGCGCTGCTGATCGGCAAGAAGTTCGGGCTCGATCCCGCCGTCATGGTCGACACCATCAACCGGTCGACCGGCCGGAACAACGCGACGGAAGTAAAATTCCATCAATTCGTGCTCAACGAAAACTTCGCCTCCGGCTTCACCAATGCTTTGATGGTCAAGGACCTGACAACCGCGCAGGACCTTGCGCGCGCGACCGAGGTGCCCGCCCCCTTTACCGCCCTGGTACGGGAAATCTTCGCCGAAACCAAGGCGCAGTTCGGTTCCGATTCCGATCATACGGAAGTCGTGCGCTGGCAGCAGGCGGTCTCGAAGGTAGACCTGAAGTAAGATCTGGGGCGTCTCAGTTTGAGAGTCGGCGTGCTGAATACGTGAAGCAGCGACGGCGACCGAAATCGCAGCGGTGGTTGATTGCCCGCAGATACCGGAAACTGTAAATCTTGTGTCGAGACGATGGACGAACGGATTTCCCATGATGCAGGTGTGTGGACAGTATGATCGATGATCGCGTGGTTATCGCGGGCGCTGGCCCGGCGGGTCTCGTTGGCGCCACCATCCTGGCGCGGGCGGGCGTTCCGGTCACAGTGCTGGAGGCAGAACCGTCGCTTCCGCTCAATTTGCGCGCATCGACCTTCCATCCGCCGACGCTCGACATGTTGGACGATTTGGGCGCCGCGCAGCCGCTGATCGATCAGGGGCTGAAAGCGCCGAGGTTGCAGTTTCGCGACCGGCCGACCGGGTTGATCGCCGAGTTCGATTTCGGCCTTATCGGCGACCTGACCCGCCATCCCTATCGCGTGCAGTGCGAGCAGTTCCGCCTGAACCAGGCGCTGCTGGACAAATTGCAGCAGATGCCGGCCGCCGACATCCGCTTCGATTCCGAGGTTGTCGGCGTCGAACAGAACGCGGACGGCGTAACCGCGATGCTCCGCGGCGGCGAGTCCGTGACGGGCCGCTATCTTATCGGTGCCGACGGCGCGACAAGCGCGGTTCGGGACTCGACGGGAATATCCTTCGAGGGCTTCACCTGGCCGGAGCGGTTTCTCGTGGTCAGCACCTCGTTCGATTTTACCGGACCGTTTCCCGATCTGTGCCTGGTCAATTATGTCGCCGACCCGGAGGAATGGTATTTTCTGCTCAAGGTGCCGGGGTTGTGGCGCGTCATGTTCCCGACCGGGCCGGACGAGGACGACGACGCCATCATGGCTGATGCGACGGCGCAGCGCCGGCTCAAGCGGGTATACGACCAGGGAATTCCGTATACGGTCGCCCACAAGACGCTCTACCGCGTGCATCAGCGCGTCGCCGAACGGTACCGCGCGGGCCGCGCCTTCCTGGCGGGCGACGCGGCGCACATCAACAATCCGCTCGGCGGCATGGGCATGAATGGCGGCATCCACGACGCGCACAATATTGCCAACAAGCTGCTTCGGGTCATGACGGGGGGGGCGGTGCCCGACCTGCTCGACCGGTATGAGCCGGAACGGCGGCCCGTGGCGCTCGAATACATCAACAAGCACACGATCCGGAACAAGCGGAACCTCGAAACCGATGATCCGGCCGAACAGGCGGCCTTCCGCGCCGAACTGCGGGAAATAGCCGCCGATCCGGCGAAAACCCGCGAGTATCTGCGGCGCGTCTCGATGATCGCTAGCCTGGAGCGTGCCACCGCCTGATCGTCTCCGATTTCGGCCATACGGAAGTCATGCGTCGGCAACAGATGGTCTCGAAAATGGATCCGAATTGACCTCGGGTGCAGCCCGGCGGTCCTATTCCGCCGCTGCGCTGGCCGCGTCTTCGTGTTCGGCGATGAATTTCTCGGCTTCCAGCGCGGCCATGCAGCCCATGCCGGCGGCGGTCACCGCCTGGCGGAAAATCTTGTCCTTGACGTCGCCGGCGGCGAACACGCCCGGAATATTGGTCGCGGTGCTGTCCGGCGCGGTGATGACATAGCCTTCGTCGTCCATATCGACCTTGCCGCGGAACACCGCCGTCGCCGGGTCGTGGCCGATCGCGACGAAGAAGCCCTGGCAGGGAATCTCCCGGGTCTCGTCGGTCTTGAGGCTGCGAATCCGCACGCCGGTGACGCCGATGGGATCCTCGGTGCCTAGCACTTCCTCAGCCACGCTGTCCCAGACCATCTCGACCTTCGGGTTCTTGAACAGCCGTTCCTGCAAGATCTTCTCGGCGCGCAGCTCGTCGCGACGGTGGATCAGGGTCACCTTGGAGGCATGATTGGTGAGGTAGATTGCTTCCTCGACAGCCGTGTTGCCGCCGCCGATCACGCAGACTTCCTGCTCGCGAAAGAAGAAGCCGTCGCAGGTGGCGCAGGCGGAAACGCCGAAGCCCTGGAATTTCTGCTCCGATTCCAGGCCCAGCCAGCGCGCCTGGGCGCCGGTGGAAATAATTACCGTGTCGCCTGAATAGGTATCGCCGCTGTCGCCGGTGGCGGCAAACGGTCGCTGCGAGAAATCGACCGAGGTGATCAGGTCGTAGATCATCTTGGTGCCCACATGCTCGGCCTGGCCTTGCATCTGTTCCATAAGCCAGGGTCCCTGGATCACGTCGGCAAAGCCCGGGTAATTCTCGACATCGGTAGTGATCGTCATCTGTCCGCCGGGCTGCATGCCGGCGACGATGGTCGGTTGCAGGCTGGCCCGCGCGGCATAGATAGCCGCGGTATAGCCCGCCGGACCCGAGCCGATGATCAGGACCTTGCTGTGGTGATGTTGCGGCATAGTGCCTCTCCCGGCTGCGATTTTGCCGCGCCCGCGCGGCTCGGTTAGACCAATAGTGAGGTAATGCGTCGACGCCGCCGGTGCAAGCGGGCGATTGACCGCACGAGATCAAATTCACGTTTGTGACGTCAATCCCAGTTTAGCGGCTCCGTATCGAGGCGGACGGCGATCCCCTCGAGCTCCTTGGAGGGCGCCGGAAAACGTTTCATGACCAGCGGATCGTGGCCGGGAATCACATATTTCGGCGAATCGGCAAGCCCGTAGACCGTGCGGTACGCCTCCAGCATATGGCCCACGTTGTAGACGATCGGAAAGGGGTTGGTCCGCTCCATATTGGCGTAGAAATGCGACGCGTCGGAAGCGAGCACCATCCAGCCGAGCCGGGTCCACACCCGCACCACCTGGAGCCCGTCGGTATGACCGCCTACATGATGCACCGTCACGCCGGGCGCCAGTTCGCGCGTGCCGTCGACGAACTCGACCCGGTCGTCATACACGGCGCGCACCAGATCGGTCACATAGTCCACCGAGAACGACATCCGTATCACTTCCTCCCGCATGAAGCGGCCGGTGGCGAAGGCCATTTCGCGATCCTGCACGTAAATTTTCGCCTTCGGAAACAGATCGAGATTGCCGCAATGGTCGTAATGCATGTGGGTTAGGATGACTTCCTGAACGGTGCTCGCGTCGAGGCCCAGCATTTGCAACCCCTCGGCCGGGGTCCGCAGGTGATTGCGCTTCCGCTTCGCCGCCTCCTCCGCGTCGAATCCCAGATCGACCACGAAGCTCCGGTCCTTGCCGACAATTGCCCAAACGAAATAGTCGAGCGGCATCGGCACGTCATGTGAATCGGAAAAGATAAAGGCCTCCGCCTTGGTGCCAACACGCACCGCATATTTGACGGCATAAATCTCATACGGTTCGAGCGCACCGGTCATCCGCGAATTCCCTTTCAATTTCCGACGCCCGGCCTTGAGCGCAGGCGCGTTCCCGGACAGGATGCTACCTCGGATAGGACAATCGGAAAACAGGAGGGCGGCGATGCCGAAAATAAAGACGATTGGATTTATCGGCCTGGGCGTCATGGGCGAGGCCATGTGCCGAAATCTGGTCAAGAAATGCGGCAAGACGGTCGTCGGCTATGACATCAATCCCGGGCCGCTCGCGGCATTGAAGGCGGATGGCGTCGAACCGGCGGACTCGATCGCCGACCTGATGGGCCGTGCCGATCTGGTGCTGCTTTGCCTGCCGGGCGAGCCCGAGGTCGAGAAAGTGATGTTCAGCCTAGCCGGCGTGGTCGCATCGGCGCGCGCGGGCCAGACCGTCGTCGACATGTCGACCGTCACGCCGGCCATGGGCCGCAGATGCGCCGCCGAGTTGGCGGAGGAATCGGTAGACTTCGCCGACGCGCCGGTCGCGCGTTCGCGCCTGGCGGCACTGGACGGCACACTCAGCATCATGGTCGGCGGCACGAAAGACGTGTTGGAGCGGATACGCCCGGCGCTCGAATGCATGGGCACCGACATCACCCATTGCGGCGACGTCGGCACCGGCCAGGTGATGAAGCTGATGAACAACATGGTGGTGTTCGAGAACGTCAACGCCATCGCCGAAGCCTTCACGATCGGCCGCCGGGCCGGCATCGACGGCACGCTACTGCTGGAAACCCTGGCCAAGGGATCGGCGGACAGCTTCGTCTGCCGCAATCACGGCCTCAAATCCATGGCGACCGACGAACACCCGGAGAACGCCTTCCCGGTCACCTACGCGATCAAGGATGTCAGTTACGCGCTGCAGTTGGCCGAGGAGACCGGCGTCGACGCCAAGGGCGCGAAGCTCGCAATCGAACGGTTGAAAGAGGCCGACGCCGCCGGATTCGGCACCCGCTACGGCACGGTGATCCAGCGCATCATCGACAAATAGGCGCGGCCGGCGCGCACCTCGGCGAGATTCGGCCGGTTACTAGCCGCACCCTTCCCCGCCGAAAAGGATGGCAAGCACCCTCAGCGCCCAACCGCGTAGCCCTGCATGCCGCGCGGGTTGGCGGCGGCCTTGAGCAATCCGTCCTCCTGCGAGGCCGCGCAAAGCCGCCCTTCCGACCAATCGCCGCCAACCTCGATGCGATGGCCGCGCCGCTCCAGCTCGGCCACGACGGCGCCGGCGAACCGGCCTTCGACGACCAGGCGACCCGGCGAGGCCCGGCGCGGATAGAAGGAGCCGGGAAAGTGCTCATTATGGAAGGACGGCGCGTCGATCGATTCCTGAAGGTTGTACCCATGCGCCGCATGACGGGCGAGGAAGACCGTCTGCCACTGGTCCTGCTGGTCGCCGCCCGGCGTGCCATAGGCCATGTACGGCTTTCCGTCTTTCAGCGCCATCGACGGCGACAGGGTGCTGCGCGGGCGCTTGCCAGGCTCCAGGCTCGCGGGCACGCCTTCCTCCAGCCAGTACATTTGCGCGCGTGAATTGAGACAGAAGCCGAAGTCGGGAATGACCGGCGAGCTTTGCAGCCAGCCGCCGCTCGGGGTCGCCGAGACCATGTTACCGTCGCGGTCGATCACGTCGATATGGCAGGTGTCGCCCGCCGCCGCCGCCCGCGGCCCGACAGTCGGCTCGCCGATGCCCGCCAGATCGCCTACCGCGCCCGGCCCGTCGCCGGTAAATCGCGCATAGTCGATGTCCGCGCCAAAGCCCTCGATCTTCCCCGGCTGAAATTCGAGCGAGGCGTCCTTGCCGATCAGCTTCCGCCGCGCATCGTTGTAGGCATCCGACAACAGCGCCTCCATCGGCACCTCGACGAAATCCGGATCGCCATAGAAGGATTCCCGGTCGGCAAAGGCGAGCTTCGCGCATTCGGTCAGGATGTGCACAAATTCGGCCCCGTTCGGGTCCATGCCGGCAAGGTCGAAGCCCTTCAACAGCGCCAGTTGCTGCAAATGCACCGGCCCCTGCGACCATGGCCCGCCCTTGAGCACGGTAATGCCATGGAAATCATAGGACAGCGGCGTCTCGTAGCTGGCCCGCCAGCGCGCCATGTCGTCGCCCGTGAGTACGCCCGTATGGGGCTCGCCGGTAACGTCCATGACCGCGTTGTCGCGGCAGAAGCGATCCATCTCCTCGGCGACGAACCCCGTATAGAAGCAATTCCGCGCCGCGTCGATCTGCGCTACCCGGTCGCTTCCCGCCGATTTAGCCTCGTCCAGGATGCGCCGCCAGGTGCGCGCGATCCCCGCGTTGCCGAGCAGCGTGCCGGGTTCGGGCAGCTTGCCGCCGGGCAGGTAGACCGCGGCGGATGTCGTCCAATGCGCGCGAAAAATCTGTTCCACCGTCTCGATCGTGTTGCGCACCTGGGCCACGATCGGCGCGCCCTTCTCCGCATAGGCAATGGCCGGCGTCCAGATTTCCTCCAGCGTCATCGTGCCGTGATCGCGCAGCATCAGCATCCAGGCGTCGAACGCGCCCGGCACCACCGTGGCCAGCAATCCGTTGCCCGGCACCATGTCGAGCCCGAGCCCGAGATAATGGTCGATGGTCGCCCCCGCCGGCGCGACGCCCTGGCCGCAGACGAGCTGCGACTGGCCGGTCGCCGCCACATGGATCAGCGCCGGCATGTCGCCGCCGGGACCGTTGAGATGCGGTTCCGCCAGATGCAGCACGAAACCGGCAGCCACCGCCGCGTCGAAGGCGTTGCCGCCTTTTTCCAACATCGCCATGCCGGCCGCCGAGGCCAGCCAATGGGTCGAGGACACGACACCGAATGTGCCGAGCAGTTCCGGACGGGTGGTGAACATGAGGCGCAACTCCAATTGCTTAAGGCCGGACTGTACCGCTCGCCGACGCCCCCGGCAATCAATCCTCGTCATTGGACCTGCCGCCCATAACCGCGCACTATGGCCGGTAATCTGGAAATAATGCGGGCAGTCGAGGAGATTGAATGATGGCCGTCGTCGAAACCGAAATTCACGGACAAATCATGCTGGTTCGCTTGAACCGGCCGGAACGGATGAATGCGCTGGGGGTCGAGCTGCGGCGCGGCATGGCGGAAGCCTTTACCGAATTCCGGGACAGCCCGGACCTGGAAGTCGCCGTGCTAACCGGCACCGGGCGCGGATTCTGCGCCGGCGAGGACATGAAGGAATCGCTCGAACGCGGCGCGCCGGGAAGCGACTCCGCACCGGTTGAGAATCCGTTCATGGACGGCACACTCGACAAGCCGGTGATCGCCGCGATCAACGGCTTCGCCATGGGCGGCGGCTTCATGCTGGTCGAGCGCACCGATTTGCGCGTCTCGGTGCGCAGCGCGGTATTCGAGATTTCCGAGGCCAAGCGCTGGCTGCTCGGCGGCTACAATCACGGGCACCTCGCCGGTCTGCCGCACCCGGTGGCGACGGAAATGGCGCTCGGCT
>CAYYBI010000445.1:0-6578 GCA_964469835.1 uncultured Rhodospirillaceae bacterium | reverse complement strand
ATCGCCGATCCGCATCGGTTGCATGTCCGCTTGTGGAACAACGGCACTTTAATGCAGGACTTCAACACCAGCGACATGGCGCATCAGATCCCGCGCTGCATCGAGTGGGCGAGTTCGATCCATACGCTGGAGCCTGGCGATGTCTTGGCGACCGGCACCAATCATCGCGGCCTGAACGCCTTTCAGGATGGCGACCGAATCGAGCTGGAGGTCGACGGGCTCGGCCGCTTGCATTTCGATGTGCGCGACGACCTCAAGCGGACCTGGTCGCGGGACACGCGGCTGGAACATCACGAAAAAGGGTTGGAAGGTCCCGCAACGCCACAACTGACCGGCAAGTACGCTCCCGGACGGGGATAGCGTGTCCGTTTAGTGCAGCCAGCGGCGGTTTCGGAGATGTGTGACAATCCGTTGCTGGATGCTTAGCGCGTGCGCAGGGTCAACGCCGCCGTTGCGGCTGTTGTAGTCCGCCATATAGACCGGCCCGCCGCGCGGTTTCTGTTGGGCCGGCAGCAGGTTCTTGGCGCGCCGCGTCGCGATCCAGCACGCGAAAAAGAGCATTCCGAAAGCGGCAATGGGAATGATCAACAAAGCCGCGCCGGAGGTTATGCCGATGGCCAGGTTGAACATCGTCAGTACCAACAGGAACGGCACCACCTGCATCACGAAGGCGACGATCAATATTATCAGCCAAAGGCCGATCTGAAGTGCCCTGGAAACGCCGGCACCGGCCGTCGCGGAAGACTGCATTCGAAACTCCATCTGCCTGGAGCCGCGATTATAGGGAAGAACCTATTTCACCGATAGCCTGAGCCGCCAAGCGGTTGCCCGGTATGCATGCGGCGTAAGGCCGGTGGTGTCCTTCTCGTCCCGTTGCTATAGGGTACGCCCGGCCAATCACGGAGGCACCTGCGTGCGTCACGCCAGTTACATTGAAAATTCGGCATCCCGCCAGCGGGAAAAGGGCGCGGATCTGCGGGTCTTGCGCCAGTTGGCGCGATATCTGCGGCCGTATTTGTTGCCGATCGCCGGCGCCTTTCTGGCGCTGATCGTGGCCGCCGCGACGGTGTTGTCGATCGGTCAGGGCCTGCGGTTCCTGATCGACCGCGGTTTGACGAGCGATGACGGCGCCTTGTTGAACGACGCGCTATTGGTGTTGCTGATGGCGACCGCGGTGCTGGCGCTGGCGACCTATTGCCGGTTTGCGCTTGTGTCCTGGGTCGGCGAACGCGTAGTCGCGGATATCCGCCGGGAGGTATTCGATCATGTCATTCGATTGAGCCCCGGATTTTTCGAGGTCACCCGAACCGGTGAGGTCCTGTCGCGCCTCACCACCGACACTACCTTGATCCAGGTTGTCATCGGTTCCGCTGTTTCCGTCGCCTTGCGCAATGCGCTGCTGTTTCTGGGCGGCACCGCCATGCTGATCGTCACCAGCAGCCAGCTTACCGGGCTGGTCGTCTTGTTCGTGCCGTTGGTAGTCGCGCCGATTGTCATTGTCGGCCGCGCGGTACGACGGCTAAGTGGCTCCGCGCAGGAGCGCATCGCGGAAATTAGCGCCTATGCCGGCGAATCGCTCGGCGCGATCCGGACGCTCCAGGCGTTCACCCACGAAGCGGAAGACCAACGCCAATTCAATGCGCGGGTCGAGGATGCGTTTGCCGTTTCAATGCGGCGGGTGCGGCTGCGCGCGATTCTGACGGCCGTGGTAATTTTGCTGGTATTCGGTGCTGTCGGCGTCATCCTTTGGATGGGTGGACGCGATGTGGTCGCTGGTCAAATGTCCGGCGGCGCGCTGTCCGCCTTCATCTTTTATTCGGTCGTCGTTGCCGGGTCGGTTGGCGCTATTTCCGAAGTGGTGGGAGATTTACAGCGGGCGGCCGGGGCGGCTGAACGGCTGTTCGACTTGTTGAACACACAGCCGGAAATTATCGCGCCCGAAAATCCGGTGTCGCTGCCGGAAGTGCCGCGTGGTGAGGTCGCCTTGCACGATGTCACTTTTCACTATCCGTCGCGGCCGGAAACGCCGGCCTTGGACGACTTCGACCTCACCGTCGCAAGTGGCGAGACCGTGGCCTTGGTGGGACCGTCCGGCGCCGGCAAAACCACGGTCTTTCAACTTCTCCTCCGCTTCTACGATCCGGACGCCGGCGCTGTGAGCTTCGACGGTGTCGATGTGCGCACGACGGATCCGGCGGCGCTGCGCCGGCGGATCGGCCTGGTGCCTCAGGAACCCGTCCTGTTCACGACGAATGCCATGGAAAATATCCGTTACGGTAGGCCTGACGCGCCGGACGGGGAGGTGCGTGAGGCGGCCACTGCCGCTGCCGCAAAGGGATTCATCGATCAGCTTCCCGACGGCTTTGATACTTTTCTTGGAGAAGGCGGTGTCCGGCTATCCGGAGGCCAACGTCAGCGGATAGCGATTGCCCGCGCGGTACTGCGCGATCCTGCCGTCCTGCTGCTTGACGAGGCGACCAGTGCGCTGGATGCGGAATCCGAAAAGTTGGTCCAGTCCGCATTACAGCGATTGATGTCGGAACGGACGACAATTGTGATTGCGCACCGGCTCGCCACCGTCCTTCGGGCGGACCGCATTATCGTAATGGATCAAGGGCGCATTGTCGCAACGGGAACGCATGATGAACTGATGGCGCAGCAGGGTCTTTATGCGCGGCTCGCCCGTTTGCAATTCGAGATCGGCAATGACGATACGGATACGCCGATGGAGTCTGAGGCCGCGCAACGGTAGGCCCAAGCAGTACCGGGGGCCACTCCCATCAGCGTTGGTCGAGCTTTATTTCGATCCGGCGGTTGCGCTGACGTGCGCTGGCGCTTTCGCCTGGCGCCAAGGGGTGGAATTCGCCGAACCCGGCGGCCGCGAGCCTACCGGGCGGGATTCCGCGGGATTTGAGATGCTTGACCACTGAAATGGCGCGCGCGGCCGACAGTTCCCAGTTCGACGGGAACCGGTCATTCGATATGGGCACGCTGTCCGTGTGACCGTCCACGCGCAGGACCCAGTTGATGCCGGTCGGGATGCGGGCCGCAATGATTTTCAATGTGCCCGCCAGCCGGCTGAGTTGTTCCTTGCCGGCATTGCCGAGTTCAGCGGAGCCGGAATCGAACAGCACCTCCGATTGAAACACGAAGCGATCGCCGACCACGCGGATGTCTTGCCGATTGCCGAGCACCACGCGCAGCCGGCCGAAGAATTCAGATCTGTATCGGGACAGTTCCTGCACCTTGCGGGCCAGCGCCGCATTAAGCCGCTTGCCGAGATCCGTGATCTTGGTCTGTTGTTCCTTGTCCTTCAATTCGGACGCTTGCAGCGCGGCGTTCAGTGTGGCGATCTGATTTCGAAGCGTTGCAAGCTGCTTGTTCAGCAGGGCGACCTGCGCTTTCGCCTTGAGACTGAGTTCGCGTTCGGTGGCGACACGCTGATTTCCCGATTGTGCCGCAAGCCGCGCCTTTTTCAGATCCTTTTCCATCTGCTCCTTCAAGGCCCGGAGCGCGATGATGTCCTGCTGCAGCATGCGTAGTTTATTGAGTTGAGCGTCCAGCGCGTCCTTGCTTGTCTCTGCCGTCCGGTTCGCCTCTTCAAAGGCCCTTTTGGCCTCGCCAAGCTGCTCGCTCATGGTGTTCCACTGCGCCTGCAGGTCGTCACGTTGCGACAGGCTGCTTTGCAACTCGGATGAAATTTCCGCAAGGTCTCGGCGCAGATCGGTATTGCTTTTGCGCTCCAGGTCGAGCAACTCGGCAAGCTCGGCGACCTGTTTATTCAGGCTGTCGAGAGCTTTATCGCGGCCGAGCAAAGCGTCGTTGAGGTAGAATTGCGCAACCACAAAGATCATCAAAAGAAAGATGATGACCATCAGCAGGGTCGCGAGGGCATCCACGAAACCGGGCCAGATGTCGAAGGCGGTGCGGGAGCGTCTATTGGCAAGCGACATGGTGGCGCCCTATGGCTCGGCCTCCTCGGCGAGCGCTGCGATCGTTCGCGCGAGCAGCCGGATTTCCGCCCTGATATCCTGCACCGTCTCGGCCCGACCGGTCGTCATTTCGTCGGCGATCCGGCTGAGCAAGGATTCGAGCGTGCGGAAATGTTCCGCCTGCGGCATGGCACCGTTGCCGCCACCGATTTCGGTCAATTTTATCAGTACCGGCTTCAACTCCATATGGCCTTCCGCCAATTTGAGCAGCAGATTCTGTTCGGTACGGATGGTTTCGCCGAGCGTTGTAATGGCGCCGCTGAGCTCAATTAATTTTTGGTTTGCATCGTTCTTGCCTTCCTCGTTCCGGGCCAAAGCCCGCTGGAAATTCTCCAGCCCGTCGGCGGTCTGTTCCAGCAATGCCTGAATATAGGCCGGTACCGATTGGTCGCCTTCTCCGCCGATGCCCGCGCGCCCGAGCCGGGTCTGGCTGGATAGCCATTCTTCGAGATCGTTATAAAACCGATTTTGCGCCTGCCCGGCCTGTAGCGCGAGGAAGCCGAGCACCAGCGATCCGGCGAGCCCGAATAAGGATGAACTGAACGCGGTGCCCATCCCTGCCAGCGGTGCTTTCAGTCCGGCTTTCAGTTCTTCCATGGCGTTGGTTGCGACGGTTCCTCCGGTCGAAAGTCCGCCAATGACCTCACTGATGGAACTCACCGTTCCGAGAAGTCCCCAGAAGGTTCCGAGAAGCCCGAGAAACACCAATAAGCCGATCATGTAGCGAGAAATTTCCCGGCTCTCGTCGAGGCGGCTTGCGATCCCATCAAGCAGGGAGCGCATCGCGATGGTCGACAGGTTCAGCCGGCTGCCCGACCGTTCGCCGAGCATCGCGGCCATGGGAGCGAGCAGCCGGGGCAGGGCGTCGCTGTCTGCGATCATGTTGTCTCGCTGAAAGGATTCAATCCATTTAACCTCACGCTGCAGCATCGTGACATTGCGGAAGGTGTGGACGATACCAACGAGAAGAGCACCCAGGATGACGCCGTTCAACACGACATTTGCGGCAAAGGCCGACCTGAGCGCCGGGAACAGGAATGCGACCGCCACAGCGACCGTCATCAGGAAAAACGCCATTCGTGCCAAAAAACGATTGGGTCGTGTCATACCCATGTCCGTTCAGGCCAGATCAATTCCGGATCTTGGCGTCGACGCGATCATGCGAACCGCTTTCCGCCCGATTGCCTAGCGCGCGTACGTCCATGCGCGTGCTGCGGATACCTTTCTTCATGAGATAGGTCCGTACCGAAAGCGCGCGGAACAGAGAAAGCCGTCTGGATTTGCTCGGGGAATCATTCGCGCTTCCGGCATAGCCGAGCAACTGGATCCGGAGGCCGCTTTCCTTGCCCATGCGTTTTGCAAGCTTGTCGAGGAACACCTTACCGTCCACGGGAATTTCCGTGGAGTTCGGCGCAAAGGGAATTCGCAAAAGGTCGCCGTTTTTGGACAGGCTTGGCGGCGCTGCTTTCGGTGCCGTGAGAGCCGCCATCTGCGGTGGCTTCAACGAGTCCTGCTGTTCGTTGCTGTCAGGGGCTTTTAAGTTTGGCGTCGGCGGTTGGATCACCGCGGGAACTTGCGGCGTATCGCCGCGTACCGACGCGATGTCGGCGGCCTTTTCCGGGCTCTTGGGAACGGGCATCAGGTCCTTCGGTGGTGCGCTTGGCGCCTTGCGCACGGGCGGTTTGGCGACTTCTTGCTTCGGCGCTGTTGCGACCGGAGCGGTTGGTGTTGGCGGCGCCGGTCGGCTCGATTTGGAAATCTCGGCGTCGACGGGTGGTGCCGGCGGCTTTGCGATGATCGGCTTTGGCGGCGCCGTACGCGTCGCGATTTTGGGAGGTGTCGCGGTTGGCACGGAAATCTTTGGCGGGGGTGGCGCTTTCGGCATGTTCACCTTTGGCGCCGCCGAAATTTGCGGCACCGCGGGGGCTGGCGCGACAACCTTGGGCGGTTTGATTTCCGGAACTCTCAGCACCGGCCGCTCGGGGATTTTCCGTGTTTTGATATGCGGCTTCGGTGCCTTGGGTACGGCCGCGACCCGCGGCGCGTCTGCCGGGGTAGAACCTTCCCGTCTGGTGGTGCGGCTCGGCGCCGCCGGCGCGGCCCGAGACCTTTCCGGTCGGCGCGCCGGCGCGTTAACCGGCTTCGCCGGCGGCAGCAACAGCCGCGATTTGGGCATACTTTGCGGCGGGGGCAACAGCCTACGGGCCTGAATCCTCGACGGCGGCGGTACCGGCGCTAGCTGCACTCGGGAGCGTTTCTGCGTTTCACTTGCGGACCGTTTAGGGCGCTGATTTGGCGCCGGCATTTGTAATTGCGGTCGCTGGACGGGTTCCTGCCGTTGCAGGATCGCGCCAGGCAGATTTTGCGGCGGTGGGCCAAGCTGGTCGAGAACCGATTCGTCGACGGTAACGCTGGATGATTGCGCAATCGAAACACTCGTAAATCCGCCTGTGACCATGATGAGGGCCGAAACGAAGACGCCCGCAAGCATTGGTGGCCCGGCGGGTCGTGGGGAAACACTGTCGTACATGGAGCAAATAATCCTGGTGCCGTACGTTCGTATTGCCGTCTTGGGCGCCCCGAAAG
>CAYYBI010000444.1:0-3679 GCA_964469835.1 uncultured Rhodospirillaceae bacterium | reverse complement strand
GGGATATTTGTTGTCGGTGTTAGGCTTGTTGGCGAGACTGCGGATAAGCATCAGGAGGGGATCGTTCAATGGCTGAGTTGACTCTGGCCTATCAGGCACGCTGTTACAGCGCCGGCATCGTCGGCCGGTCGATCTGCAACGCGCGCAATCATCATTGGGTCGCCGAAAACACGGGCGGCGACGCGGTCGGCGCGGGCGAGATGTTCTGCGCCTCCATCGCCGCGTGCGCGGTGAACATGGTCGAGACGATCGCCAGCACGGAGAAGCGCGCGCTCGGGAGTTTAGAGGTGAATGTCGCGGCCTACCGGGACTTCGACAAGCCGAAGGCCGACCTCTCGCTCTACGACGCGGTGAAAATCCGGTTCGAGATGTGGGGCGTGAGCGAGGACGACGCGCGCTATCTGGTCAAGACGTGGAAGCAAAGGTGACCCATCTACGGTTCAGTCGCCGTGGCGACTGCAGACACCACAGTGGACCTCACCGCGCACGGTGAAGCGCAGGCCCGGTGAACAGGCTTGGGCGTACGGGATGTGGCGGCATCGGTTAGGTCTCGCTCCAGCAGACCCGAGCACCTGCGCCAGTCCGTGCGTATGCCGCCCGCTTTCCGGCACAGAAAAGCACGTCCCCTTCACCCGAATACGAAGGTCTACTGCCGCTGCCGCGGGTCAAGAATATCGCGGATCGCGTCGCCCATCAGGTTCGTGCCGAACACGGCGGCGCTGATCGCGAGGCCGGGGAAGATCACCAGCCAGGGGGCGATACGGACATATTCGGCGGCCGACTCCGACAGCATGCGGCCCCACGAGGGGTAGGGTTCCGGAACGCCGAGGCCCAGGAAGGACAGCGACGCTTCGACCAGAATGGCGGAGCCGAGTTGCGCGGTGCAAATAACGATCAGCGGCGCCATGGTATTGGGCAACACTTGTTTCAGGGCGATGCGAAGTTCGGTCATGCCGGCGGCGCGGGCGGCCTCGACGAAGGGCATCTCGCGCATGGCCAGCGTGCTGGAGCGGACGACGCGGGCGACGTCCGGCACCAGGGGGATGGAGATCGCGATGATCGTGTTTTCCAGCGACGGCCCCAGCGAGGCGGCCATGACCAGCGCCATGACGAGCAGCGGCATCGCCTGCATGATGTCGATGATGCGCTGCATGATCAGGTCGAACCAGCCCATCAGGAAGCCGGACATCAGTCCGATGACCACGCCGAGTCCACCGCCGAACAGGACGGAGAACACGCCGACGGCGAGCGAAATGCGCGCGCCGTGGATGATCCGGCTCATCATGTCGCGGCCCATCACGTCGGCCCCCATGGGGTGCTCGGCGTTCGGCGCCAGCAGCGAGAGCGGCGCGCTGGTCTGTAAGGGATCGTGCGGCGCGACCACATCGGCGAACACCGCCGCCATGACGAACACGAACACGATGACCGAGCCGACGGCGCCCAGCGGGAAGCGTCGGCATAGATGGAAGAGCGCGCCCCACCGGCTCGACACGTTCGCGCCGGCGCGGGTGAGTGCCGCTTGCTGGTTGAACTCTACCATGACCGCTTGATAAAAAAGCAAAGGGCCCGGTCGGGCAAGGGGAATGGTGCTAAGCGCTGTCGATGTGCGGTCCGAGGCGCGGTGCGCCGCCGTCCGCGGATTTTCAGTTAATTATATGCTGTCGCTGGTTTTGCCCGCATCACCAGGGACGGCGATTGACGGTATGGTGCAGCTGCTTTCAGCGTTCCGTTCAAGAATTCCTACTGCATTGCTCGTTGGCTTGATCGCGGGTTGCGCTTTATCGTCGCCTAAAGCCGATGACGTTTCCAATGGACGAAAATTAAGTGCAGAAGAAATTATCGTCAGAATGGCTCAAACATATGCATCGGCCAGAACCTATAGGGATACAGGGCAAGCCGAGACTATCACCTTGATTGCAGGGATAGTTATCAATCGATCGACTGCCAAGCGTCCATTCACCACAGCCTTTGTGCGACCGGATCGATTTCGGTTTGAATACAGACTCAAGCGGCCTAGTCGCAACGAGTGGAAACGTTACATTGTCCATGCTGATTCCACCGGGGTTCGAACCTGGTGGAGTATTCGTCCCGGCGTAGAACAGGAAAAATCATTAAGTCTCGCGATAGTCGGCGCGAGGGGCGTCTCCCGTGGCTCTGCACATACCGTTCCTGTATTGCTCATGCCGGAAGCTGTCCGCGGTTGGTCAATGACAGAGCTTAAAAATCCATCCAAATTCGAGGATGGTGTGATCGACGGTCGTGAATACTGGCGTGTTCGTGGGAAGGGCCCGAATGGTGACACCATAATCCTTTGGATCGACCCGGAAACGTACTTAATCCGGCGAATCGAAAAGCGGTCTGAGTACTCCACCATTTGGCACTTTGATCCGACCACCGATTATAATTCGAAAATTGATGTGGAAATCCATCCAGACGAATTGAAATTTGATCCGGGCGAAAAGAAATAAGCCAAATACAGCGCTCAAACGGGTCTGCAAAATCTGACCGACATTCGAAGTCGGTCTCTTAATCGTGATATGCGCAATACGTTTGGTTGGCTTGTCGAGTCACCGGTCACCGAAATGACGCCGCCAGATCGGGGCGACCGTTGGATGTTGCCGTACACCGTCGGTTAGTCCGATGAGTCGAGGCGCGTCGATCGCTCCCCTGAACCAGATGAACAGCATGGCGATATAGACATCGGCCAGGGTCATGGTCTTGCCCAACAGGAACGGCCCGGTATCGATCGCCTCTTCCAAAACCGCCAAGGCCTCGCCCATCCGGGCGACCGCCGCGTCGCGCGTCGCGTCGTAGGCGTGCGGATCGGTCGTGTATCGGAACGGATAGGACCGCCGCAACACGGCTTCGTAGATGTTGACGTTGGTGAAGACGATCCAGCGCAGGAAGGCGGCATGCGCCGGCGTGCCCGGACTCGGGGCGAGCCCTTTATCCGGATAACACGCCGCGAGGTGGATCAGGATCGCCGCGGTTTCGGTCATGATGGAACCATCCGGCAGGACAAGCGTCGGCACCTGGCCCCAGGGATTGATGCGGCCAAAGCTCTCCGGCAGCGGCGTTCCCGGCTTGGAGTCCAGTTCCTGGAGCTCATACTGTGCGCCTGCAAGCGCAAGCGCGGCCTCCGCGACAAATCCGCCCGATCCGACCCGGTTGTAGAGTCGAAATGTCATCCGCTCATCCCTTTGTTGTACCTATTTTAAACCGACGCCATTGCGACCGAAATACCGCGATGTCATCACGCCAGACTATGCTATCCGCCCACTCCCTCATATCGAGCGGTACCCGCCATTCGCCATCGCGATGCCGCCGATGACGTAGCCGGCGAGGTCGGACGCCAGGAAGACCGCCGGGCCGACGATGTCCGTCGTAGGCCTCAACTGTACGAGTCCTGGAACCGTTTCCATGTCATCGCAATTTTGACACCAAGAGGGGCGAATGATCGAAAGGGCATGCGCTCGAACGAAAGCTCGGTCCACGCCGACAGCGCGTCGGTGCTTCCGAGCATCTGACGCGCGAGCTGGCAACCGGCATACGAGGCGCGGGCGACCCCCGAGCCGTTATAGCCCATCGCGTAAAACACCGAGCCCGATTGCCCGATATGCGGCAGGGTGTCCCGCGTAAACGCCACATAGCCGGACCAGCAATGATCGATCGCCGTGTC
>CAYYBI010000443.1:0-4814 GCA_964469835.1 uncultured Rhodospirillaceae bacterium | reverse complement strand
CGACGCCGAGGATCACGGCGCGATGATCGCCTTCCGAAGCCCGGTAACCGGCGGCGTGGTGGCGGAAGACGGGATCACGCTGGACGTGGGCGGCGCCGAACCGATGCGGCTGAAATGCCGCAGCGTGGTCAACAGCGCGGGCTTGTTCGCACCCGATCTTGCGAAATTGCTGGGCGGGTTCCCTTCGGCCAAGGTGCCGCGCAGGTATTACGCCAAGGGCAACTACTATTCGCTGCTGGGCAAGCCGCCGTTTACGCGGCTGATCTACCCTGTCCCGAAAGACAGTGGGCTTGGCGTTCATGTCAGCGTCGATCTGGGCGGCCAGACCCGTTTCGGTCCCGATGTGGAGTGGATCGACGAGATCAACTACGACGTCGATCCGTCGCGCTGCGAGAGCTTCTACGAAGCGGTGCGGCATTATTGGCCCGGTCTGCCGGATGAGTCTCTGGTGCCGGGCTATGCCGGCATCCGCCCAAAGATCCACGGGCAGGGGGAGCCGCAGCCGGACTTCTTGATCCAGGGTCCCGCCGATCACGGCGTGCCGGGTCTGGTAAACCTGTTCGGCATCGAATCGCCGGGACTGACCAGCTCCAAGCCGATCGCCGACGAAGTGGCGCGGTTGCTCGGCGCGTGAGCGGCGGTTGGCGCACTAGGTATCCGCGGCTGTTTCAGCCTTTGCCTTTACCCGGAAATTTTGCGAGAGCAGCCAATAGACCGCCGCGAGCGACAGGGTGCCGACCGATAATCCGATAACTGCAATCGGCGGCGTCGACATGCAATCTGTATCGTACGTGAACTGAGTTTTGAATTTGGTAGCGGCGTAACAATCGAGAGAGTGAGGACCAATGTCCGAATCTGATGGTCTTATCTGTGCATATAGGCTCGATGCCGCGGGCGGTGGGGAGGAGTTCGACGATTGGGCGTCGCTGCCTGCCGCGAGTGAAAAGACACTGGACTGGATCCATCTGAACCGCGAATCGGTGGAAGCGCAGGAATGGCTCGAAAGCGGCAGCGCTTTGCGGCCGCTGGTCCGGGAAGCGTTGGTTGCGGAAGATACCCGGCCGCGCTGCACGATGTACGATGAGGGCGTCCTGCTCAATCTTCGCGGCCTTAATCTGAATCCTGGGGCCGAGCCGGAAGATATGATTTCCGTGCGTCTTTGGCTGGAGCCGTCCCGCATCATTTCCACCCGGCGCAATCCCTTGATGGCGATTCAGGATGTTCGCGATGCACTCGAGGGCCACAAGGGCCCGCGCGATATTGGGGGATTCGTGATTTTGATGACCGATCGTCTGACCGCGCGGATGGAGCCGTTGCTCGACGAAATTCAGGATCGCCTTGACGAACTCGAGGACAATATAATCGCTGATACCCGGCGGGAATTGCGCAACGAGTTAGCGCGGCTGCGGCGGCGCACGATCTTGTTGCGGCGCTATATCTCACCCCAGCGGGATGCTCTCAGAACGCTGGCCAATACCGACATCGATTGGCTCACACGACGCCAGCGCGACCGCTTGAACGAGATCGCCGACCGCGTGACCCGCTATGTCGAAGACCTCGATGTGGTTCGCGACCGTGCCGCGATTCTCCAGGATGAGCTGACAAGCATGTTGAGCGAAAGCATGAACCGAACGATGTATCTGTTGTCGATCGTGGCGGTCGTGTTTCTGCCGTTAACGCTGGTGTCCGGAATGCTTGGGATGAATGTTGGCGGCATCCCCGGAGAAAAATGGCCCTGGGCCTTTGCGTTTCTCTGCTTGGCGTTTCTGGTGGTGGGGCTATTCGAGTGGTGGCTCATACGCAAGCTAAAATGGTTGTGACGGTCGCCGGCGGCGCAGCGCCGGCGGCTTGGCCGGCCACGGTGTTTGGCTGATCGCAAGCGTCTGCCCTATGATCCTGTCGGCACCCGCGTGCGGGCCGACCAATTCGTTTTAGGGAGACGCCGAGCCATGGCCAAGGCCAACAGCAAAGTCATCATCAGCTGCGCGATCACCGGGGCGATTCATACGCCGACCATGTCGGACGCGCTGCCGATCACCCCCGACGACATCGCGCGCCAAAGCATCGACGCGGCCGATGCGGGGGCGGCGATCATCCACCTGCATGCGCGCGATCCGGAAACCGGCGAGCCGACGCCCGACCCGGGCGTGTTCATGCAGTTCCTGCCGCGCATCAAGCAGTCCTGCGACGCGGTGGTGAACATCACCACTGGCGGCGGCCTCAACATGACGCTGGAGGAACGGCTGGCCGCGCCGCTCAAGGCCCGTCCCGAGATGTGCTCGCTCAATATGGGGTCGATGAATTTCGGCATCTATCCGGCGGCCGACAAGTTCAGCGATTGGAAGCATGCCTGGGAAGAACCCTATCTGCGCGGCACCGATGATTTCATTTTCCGCAATACCTTCCGCGATATCGAGCGCATTCTGAAGGATCTGGGCGAGGTGCACGGTACGCGGTTCGAGTTCGAGTGCTATGACATCGGCCACCTCTACAACCTCGCCCATATGGTCGACCGCGGGCTGGTCAAGCCGCCGTTCTTCGTTCAGTCGATCTTCGGCATCCTCGGCGGCATCGGCGCCGATCTCGACAACCTGCTGTTCGCCAAGCGCACCGCCGACCGGCTGTTCGGCGATGATTTCGTCTGGTCGGTACTGGCCGCCGGCCGCCACCAGATGGCGTTCTGCACCAACGCGGCATTGCTCGGCGGCAGCGTGCGGGTAGGGCTCGAAGACAGCCTGTTCCTCGCCAAAGGCAAAATGGCGCAAAGCAACGCCGAACAGGTCGCCAAGATCCGCCGCATCGTCGAGGATCTGTCGCTCGATGTCGCCACGCCGGATGAAGCCCGCGGCATGCTGGGCCTCAAGGGCGGCGACGAGGTGGGGTTTTAGAGGCTCGGCGGTCCCGCGTCGGCGGGGAGTACGCCGGTGGTGCGGGGGTCGATGATCGAGGCGGTGCGCTGTCCGGTCGGTGCGAAGCCGCAGCGCTGATAGAGCGGCAGCGCGGCCGGGTGGTCGAGGGTGCAGGTGTGCACGGTCAGGCGGCCCTCCGGGTTGCGTTCCCAGGCGATGTCGATGATGGCCTCGAGGAAATAGCGCCCGAAACTGCGGCCGATGAAGTCCGGCACCAGGCCGAAATAGGCGAGATGCACATCGCCCCGTCGTTCGACGCCTTTGGGCCGGCTGTCCAATTCGGCGAAACCGGCGGGCACTGCACCGTGCAGCAGGACATAGATGGCGACCCGTTCATCCGCGATGATCTCAGCGAGGGGTTCGTCGCTCAGTTGACGGCGCTCATACCAAAGCCAGGGCTCTCCAACCGTGTTGTAGAGGTAGCGGTAATAGGACAGCGTCGGCTCATGCACCCGCATCAGGGCGAGCGGCTGGTGCGCCAGGGGCGGGCGCATGGGGGGCCGCGTCGGCGGTGCGGTCATCTCCAGATACGTCACGGTGACCTGCAGGCGGGACTTGGATGGCTTCTTCATCGGGTCAGTCGGTTCCGGCGTCGAGACGGCGTGCCATCACGATACGCGGCTCGATCTCATAGTCCAGCGATTCGTAGAAGGCCCGGACCTTATCGTTTTCGGGCCGGATCATGAGCATGACTTTGACCGCGCCGCGCGACTGCAGCCAGTCTTCCGCGTGCCGGGTGATACGACGCCCGAAGCCGCTGCCCTGGCATCGCGGGTCGACGGCGAGATAGTAGAGCCAGGCGCGGTGCCCGTCATGGCCGCAGAGCACACTGGCGGCGACCTTGTCGCCGACGCAGCCGACGAAGATCTCCGCATCCGGCGTGGCGCGGGCGGCCGCAATATCTGCGCTGGGATCGTTCCAGGGCCGGGTTAGATCGCAGGCCTGCCAGAGCGCGATCACCGCGGCAATGTCGTTGTCGTTGAGCGGGCGGATGTGCAGCGTCATTCCACGTCCGTGTCCGCCCGTGCGCCCCATTCGCTCCACGAGCCGTCATAGACCGGTGCGATCGGGTGGCCCAGCAGGTGCAGGCCGAGCGATACGGTGCAGGCCGCAACGCCGGAGCCGCAGCTGGTGACGATCGGTTGTGCCCCATCGACCCCGAGCGCCGCGAAGTTGGCGGTCAGCGTGTCGGCCGGCAGGACGGTTCCCGTTTTCCCATCGACTACCAGTTCGACCGGCATGCTCACTGCACCCGGCATGTGTCCGCCGCGTAGGCCCGGGCGCGGTTCCGCCGCCTTGGCGTGAAAGCGGTCGGCCGGGCGGGCATCGATCACGAGTTCTCGGCGTGCCTTCTGATTGGCGATCATCGCATCCACGGTGCGCACCATCTCGGGCCGGAAGGCCGCGATGAACTGGGCCGGCGCGGGCGCTTCCCGGCCGGATGCGAGCGGGCGGCCTTCGGCTTCCCATTTCGGCAATCCGCCATCCAGCACCACCGCGTCGTTATGGCCGAAGATCTTGAACATCCACCAGACGCGCGGCGAGGTGCGCACGCCCATGGCGTCATAGATCACCACGCGATTGTCGCTGCCGATGCCGAGCTCGGCCATCTTGGCGGCGAATTGGGCGGGCGAGGGCAGCATGTGCGGCAGGTCGCTTTTCGGGTCGCAGACTTCCTCGATGTCGACCAGCACCGCGCCGGGAATATGCTTGGCGGCGTATTCCTCTTGGGCGTCGCGGGGCACGTTGGGCAGGAAGCTGGTGCCGTCGACGATCCGGATCGCGGGATCGTCGAGACGGTCCGCGAGCCAATCGGTGGTTACCAGGGTGTCGGCGTTGGCGTAAGTCATGGCGGGGCGCTCCGTGGTTCGGTGCTGTTGTGCGGGCGATCGGTCATGGGATGCG
>CAYYBI010000442.1:0-3290 GCA_964469835.1 uncultured Rhodospirillaceae bacterium | reverse complement strand
AACGGATCGCCGAGGAGGCGATCCCGGCCGTCAAGGCGCAGCTCACGCCGCTGGAAGTCTCTGGCGACGTTTTCTGCTGGGATCCCGTTTAACGGGGCCTTCGGCGGATTTCCTGTTATTTCCGTGCAAGCGGGATTCCATATCGTTCGATAATTCACGGATTCCGGATCGGTGCGCCGCATCGTCCGGAATGCCTCGTCAATTCGCGACGGTCTGTTCCATGAAACTCGCGGGCGGAGTCCAGGTGCCTGGGAAATGCCGGTTGCCCCAGCGGCAAATTTCCTGAAGCACCGGCAGGAGTCCCATACCCTTGTCGGTCAGCAGGTATTCGTTGCGCAGGGGCCGCTGCTGATAGGGCCGTTTTTCTAACAGTCCTTCCGATTCGAGCCGCTTCAACCGGTCAGCCAGGATATTGGTCGGAATGCTCTCGGGCGAGGTGAGGAATTCCCCATAGCGCCGCTTGCCCGTTAGCAGGTCGCGAATGACCACAAGCGTCCATTTGTCGCCGATGATGTCGAGCGTAGTGGCGATCGGGCAGGGCGATCGCCGCTCTGCCGTCGCGCCTGAATTCAGGTGTTTCATCGCATTCAAATACCACCAAAATTATTAACTTGCAATTTACAAGTTACTTACGTACTTTCCAGTCACTTGCAGAATACAAGTGACTGGAAAGTTTTACGGATTAGAGGGAGAAGCCGAAATGCCGAAGAACTTCACCGGCGGCTGCGCGTGCGGCGCCGTACGATATGAATGCAATGCGGATCCGATTGCCGCCGGTCACTGCCAATGCCGCGCCTGCCAGCGGGACAGCGGCACCGGTCACGGATCGCACATCATGCTGCCGAAGGCGGCGGCGACAGTTAGCGGAGAGATCAAATTCTACGATTCGCCGGCGGATAGCGGGAATATGGTGAGCCGCGGTTTCTGTTCGACATGCGGAACATCGGTGCTTTCCCACAATTCCGGCATGCCGGATATGATGGCGGTTCGGGCAGCGAGCCTCGATGACCCGACGCTGTTCGAGCCGATGCTGGTGGTTTTCACCGAGAGCGCACAACCGTGGGATAACTTGGACGAAAACCTGCCAAGCTTTCCAAAGATGCCGGATATGATGCCGGGCGTATAAGCAGTTCCAAATCGATCGCACTGATCCGGACTGTCGTGGACATGGTAGGAGGATGACTATGGCTAACAGAAAAATGGAGAGAAGCTGGTGACGACGGAGCTTATGTACCTTGCGTTGGCCGCCGGGTGGACCGCTATTCTTTGGATCCCGTATATCCTGATTCATGTCATCCGCAACGGGCCGGTCAAGGCTTTGAGCTACCGGCCCGATGTGCCCGATCCGTCCTGGGCAATCCGGCTCAAGAAGGCGCACTACAACGCCATCGAAAACCTCGCACCCTTTGCCGCCCTGGTGGT
The DNA here is from genome assembly GCA_964469835.1 of uncultured Rhodospirillaceae bacterium. Lineage (GTDB taxonomy): Bacteria > Pseudomonadota > Alphaproteobacteria > UBA8366 > UBA8366 > JAOTYV01. The sequence goes on along the minus strand of CAYYBI010000442.1, from coordinate 1,868 downwards.
GGTGGCGCATTTGGCCGGCGTGTCAAACGGCATGACCGTTTCCGGTGCGGCACTGTATTTCTGGGCGCGCATCATCCATCCGATCGGATACATCTGGCATTTTCCTTTGGCGCGGACGATTCCGTTCGCGGCCAGCTGGGCTGGCATCGCGATGATATTCGTCGCGGTAGTCGGTGCGATCTAAAGTACAGGCGCAGTAGACGCCTCCGCTGCTGCATCGCCAACTCAAAATTGCATGGCCAATCGGTCTCCACTAGTCTTGGTCGATTGGTCTTGGGTGGAAATTATGGTGCAAGCGGCGCTGGTATCGATCGTCCAGCAGTTATTCCCAGTTGCGCATGCTTGGGCTCGGGCCAGTGTGGTTTGCGTGGTCGTTGTGCTGGGCGGCTGCGCCGACCAGAAGCTGCAACAGGCCGCCGCTTTTGCGGACACCGTTATCGTTTTTGAGGATAGCTTGCCGGCGGTCGTGGATCGGGCGCTGGCGGTTGCGGTGCAGGCGGACAGTTTGAACCGCGCCGGTCCGCGGAAATTTCTGCGCAGGGAACAACGAAAAGTCGCGCTCAACGTGGCGGAAGAATTGCTGGCTGAGCGGGTAAAGATTTTTCAGGATTTCAAAACTCAAGGCGTTTTGCTGAGAGAATATTTCGTTGCCGTCAAGACGCTGGCGACGACCGACCAGGCAATCGGTCTGTCGCAATCGATGAACGGCGTGGTTGGCCGCTTGGACAAGCTGTCGGCGCAGATTAAGGGAGCCGGTTTCTCCAAATCCGGCGATACGATTGGCGCGCTGATCGACAAGAGCGTCAAGTTCACGGTAGCGAACATAAAGTCTGGCGCATTTCGGCGTTCGTTAGACAGCCACGGCAAGATCGTCGACCGGAGCCTGGCCGCGCAGCAGGCATTTTTGTCGGCCTTGCGTGCGCAGATGACTGCGGATTTGAAAAATCTGCGCATGTCGAAGTATCGCATACGGGTGGTCAAACCTTTTGTTGACGACGGCGCATTACCGCAGGACTGGTGGAAAAGCCGCCTGGAGTTCCTGACCGCACCGTCCGATCTCAATGCGGTCATTGCGGCTGAAACCGCCGCGCGGCGTGTTCGTCAGGCCTTCCTGGCGCTTGCCGTAAACGAACTCAATGTCACGACTCTCAGCTCTATCGTCAGCGAACTTGATAAAATTGTGGGCATCGCCGAGGCGGTGAAGAAGCTACACAGCAAGGAGGCGAAGCCATGACCGGGACAGCCGATCTTCCGCCGCTTAAACCGCAAGATATAGCCGATTTGACGCTCGGCCAGCTTCGCGCGCTGCGAGACCGCTATCAGACCTTGGACTGGCAGGAATCGCTCGAGTCGCTGGCGCCGGAAGACCAGAATCGCGCGGCGCTGCAATGGCTGTCGGTGCAAAACGCGATCCTGAAACTCGAAAACGCCAAGCTGACGTCGATCCGCAACAAGCTGGTTCAAAACGAAAAAGATCTACGGAAAGCGCGCAATGCGGTCAAGAAGACGGTCAAAGGGCTGGGATCCACGACCCAGACCTTGAACGTGGTCGGTGACTTCCTCACCGTCGTCGGCCGAATCGTGCCGCTGCTGATGGTTTGAGCGGCGCGGATCGTCGCCATGTGTGTTGGATCGCTCGCAAATTCATCCCTGTTTTCGACATAATGCTCTGCGTCAATACACAGATGACGAGATTGAATGCGAAAATTAGTATCGCCGCAGTGACTCTGCTGTTTGTCGCCGCGTGCTCGACACCGCAGCCAATCCGGGGCGGATATGACCGGACCGGATTGGCGTCCTGGTATGGCGTTAAGTTCCACGGCCGCACAACCGCCAATGGGCAGCGTTACAACATGTACGCCGCGACC
>CAYYBI010000441.1:0-16646 GCA_964469835.1 uncultured Rhodospirillaceae bacterium | reverse complement strand
CCATGCCGTATCGCTCGGCAAGTCCGGCAGCCGATCCAGCGCCAGCGACGCGTGCAGGGTGCAGGTCTCGGCGGTCGATTGCACGCCGATACATGGAGTGGGGATTTCATCGGCAACGCACATCCCGTCTCGGTAACCGCTGAACCGGTAGGCCGCCCAGTGCGTCGAGGGCGCGAAGTTGAATTCGTAATAGGCCGTGCCCGACGATGCGCGAATGAATGCCTCGAAGCAGGTCTGTTCCCAAAGCGCGTCGCTGCGCGCGGGCGTGGTCTCGGCCGGTATTCGAAGATCCATGATTTTGCCGGTTACAAAATAGCGCAGCACCAAAGCGCCGCGGTGTGGCCGCGCGGCCTCCACCCCGATATGTGTCGCTGCCGTGCACGGGGAGTCCGGATGAAGTGTTAATGCCTGGCGCATGCCCGCATTTTAACGGCGACGCCCCTTAACATGGGTTTAATTTCGGGAATAACTTCAGCGCCTTTGCGGAATATGCCGGATCGTCGAAAAAAGAATTCGGAAAGTCGCGGCGGATCGCACCACGTGGACATGGGAAATGCTCCTGAACTACAATACACGGGATCATGTTGCGCCGGAGTCCACTCTGATTGTTGTGCTTTGGAGCAGCATGCGGGAGGTAGATATGGCTAAATTCGCCGACAGGCTGATAGCGCTAGGCCTCATACTCCTCGGATTTGTCATGGTGGTGACTCCACTGGCGCTGTGGGTCGCCTGGACCGACACCATTCTTCTTGCCGTACTGGCGACCGGCGTCGCAGCCGGCGTGCTGTATTGCGTGCTCGTCCGTTTCGAAAGACCGGCAACTCCGGCTCAAGTCGGAACCGCTGGCGATGTTCGGGTCGAGAACCTGCCTGAAAAAATGATAAGGGAATTGCAAAAGCTCCATCCTTTCATTCACCATCACCGACCATCCGGAGGCCCGAAATTTCGCGCCGCCATGTTGCATATGAAGAGATACTTATACCGAGACCCGGACGGATAGAATTTTGCCGTGCGGCACGCCGCATTATAGGCGGACCGGACACACGAAATTTCAGTTCTTTGCCTCGCCAGCGGTCGCCGCCATTTGCGGCCCGGTAGCAGCGCGGATATAACGAAACTTGGAAAACGGGCGCTCGAATGGGGGCGCGGCGGCGAGGAGAACAGCCATGCATGAGACACGGACAATAGCGAACTGGGTGGCCAATTTGCGTTACGAGGATATCCCAGAGGACGTCCGCGAGCATGCACGGCGCTTCATCCTCGACAATTTCGGCTGCCAGATCGCCGGCGCGACACTGCCCTGGAGCAAGACCTATTACGATATGATGCGCGCGACCCGCAGCGGCAGCCATTCGACGGTGGCGCTCTACGGCGACCGCATGGCGCCGGACGACGCCGCCTTCCTGAACAGCACCTTCAACCACGCCAACGAGACCGACGATACCCACCTCAAAAGCCCGACCCATCCGGGCGGCATTGCGGTGCCGGCGGCGCTGGCGCTGGCCGAATTCGCCGAGGCTTCGGGGGAAGCGTTCCTGGTCGCCGTGGTCGCGGCGTATGAAGTGCAGATTCGGCTTTCCTGGGCGTGTTCGCCGCACCTGATCTATCGCGGCCATCACCCGCCGGTCGGAGTCGGGCCGTTCGGCGCGGCGTCGGCGGGCGCGGTGCTGCTGGGTTTCGACGAGGAAACCACGCTGAACGCGCTGGCGATCGCCGGCAGCCATTCCGCCGGGCTGATCGAGTACACCAAGACCGGCGGCTCGGTGAAACGCATCCACAGCGCGATTCCGACGCAGGCCGGCGTGCGCGCCGCGCTGTTCGCGCAAGCGGGCATCACCGGACCGCACTCGATCCTCGAAGGCGAAAAGGGTTTCTGCAAGGTGTTCGCCGGCGAATACGATCTCAAGCGGCTGACCGACGGGCTCGGCAAACACTATCACCTGCTCGACAATGGGTTGAAGCCGTATAGCTGCTGCCATCTCATCCATGCGGCTTTCGATGCGCTGGACGAGGCGCGGCGGGAAACGCCGCTCCAGCCGGAAGATGTCAAATCCATCACGGTCGCCACCAACAGCGAACCGATCCTGAGCCATATCGGATCGATCACCGAACCGGACGATATTCTCGGCGCGCAATTCAGCCTGCCGTTCAGCGTCGCCATGCGGCTGCACCATGGCGGCGAGGGCGTGAAGGGCGGCAACGGCTTCTGGGATTATACGCAAGTCGATTTCCGCGACCCGGCATTGCTGGAAACCGCACGCAAGGTGAAGGTCGTCGTCGCCGCCAACGACAAATGGGAGAGGGTCGACGAAGGCGCTGGGCTGGAGATCGAAACGACCGACGGACGCCGGATCAAGGCCAGCGTGCCGTTCTCCAAGGGCCTGCCGGAAAACCCGATGTCGCCCGAGGAAGTGGAGGAGAAATTCCGCTATCTGGTCGAGCCGGTGATGGGGACGGAAGCGGCCGATGCGATCGTCGCGGCGGTCGCGGGGATCGAATCGATCGACGACATCAACGATCTGGTGCGGCTCCTGATCGCGCCGGACGCGCCGACCGCCCGGGCCGCCGCAGAGTAGGGGGGCGTGGGGTTTAGTCGGCGTAGCTAATTCGAAAAGATCCCGTCATACCCGCGAACGCGGGTATCCAATGGAGTCAGGATTTTTTGGATTCCGGATCGGCGCTTTGCACCGTCCGGAATGACGACGCATTACTTGGTGAGCAAGTCCCAATACAACGCCAGCGTCTCCGCAACCACCACCTCTTCGGCGAACTCGGATTCCGCGACCTGGCGCGCGCGCGCGCCGAGCCGGTTCCGCAGACCGGCATCACCCGCCAACCGCTCCAGCGCGTCGGCCAACGGCTCGACACTGCGGGCGGGGACGAGCAGACCGGTTTCGTTCTCGCGGCAGATTTCGCGGCAGCCGGGTACGTCGGTGGCGACCATGGCCCGGCCGCAGGCCGCCGCTTCGAGCAAGGATTTCGGTAGGCCCTCGCGGTAGGACGGCAGCACGGCGATGTGGGCGCGGGCGTATTCGCCGGGAATGTCGCTGGTCGGGCCGGCGAGGTCGACGATGCCTTCGGTACGCCAGTGATCGAGCGTCGCTTGTGGAATGGAGGCGGGGTTCTCGTCGGTCGGGCCGACCAGACGGATTTTGATGTTCGTGCCGCGCCGGTGCAGCAGGCGCGCCGCCTCGACCAGCTCGTTGATGCCCTTGTCCCACAGCATGCGCGAGACGCAGACCGCGACGGGCGTGCCGTCCGGCGGCGGGTGCGGGCGGAAGCGCGTGGTATCGACGCCGGAGCCGCGGATCAGCGCGAGCCGGTCCGGGCGCGCGCCCAATTCCGTTTGGAACAACGCGATGTCGTCGGGATTTTGCAGGATCGTCTGGCTGTTGCGGCGATTGACGAGCGCGCGGAGGCCGAGCCGGGCGAAAGGCCGCAACAAGCGCGCCTTCAGCGTGGCCGAGGAGAACAGGTAGCCGAGACCGGCGAGCGCGTTCACCACCGCGGGAATGCCGGTCAGGCAGGCGCAGAGCGCGCCGTACAGGGTCGGCTTCAAGGCGACATGATGGACGAGATCGGGCCGTTCCCGCCGATATATGCCCAACAACTCGCGCAGCGTGCCGAGATCGTGCAGCGGGTTGAGTCCGCTGCGGTCGAGGCCGATGGGGATGACGCGCAACCCGGCCTGGTCGATAATATTTCCATGGTCGCGCACGCGCGTTGCCACGATAACCTCGGCGCCGGCCGCATGCAGCGCCTTGCCGAGCGGCAGCCGGTGCGAACAGAAATACCAGTCCTCGCTGACGACGATGACGATTTTCCGTCCGGCGAGAATTGCCTCCGTGCCGGTTGGCGAGGGCGGGATGCCGCTTTCGGTTGCTTCGATCGGGTCGGTCATTGCCGTCTCTATAGCCGGTCATCACCGCTTGTCGCCAGCCCCAGGCGGCGTATGATTTTTCCCGGGGGTGTGCTGCATGATCCTGCACGACAAGAGACCGACCGCGGAGCCGTTGCGGCAGGCAATCCGCAGCGCCCTCGTCCTGGACGAGGAAACCTGCGTTGCCGAACGGTTGCGCCAGGCGGCGTTTTCGCCCGAGGCGCTGAAACGCATTAAGAACCGGGCGATGGACCTGGTGAAAACCGTGCGCGCGGTGCGGCTGGAACGCGGCGGTATCGACGCTTTCCTGAATGAATACGAGATGTCGAGCCATGAAGGCGTGGTGCTGATGTGCCTCGCCGAGGCGCTGTTGCGCATTCCGGACTCCGAGACCCGCGACCGGTTGATCCGCGACAAGATCGGTGACGCCGACTGGGAAAGCCATCTCGGCCGATCCGAGTCGGTTTTCGTCAATGCATCGACCTGGGCGTTGATGCTGACCGGCCGGATCATCAATCTCGATGATGCGGAGAGGGATTGGAGCGGCATTCTCGGCCGTTTGGTGGCGCGCAGCGGCGAGCCGGTGGTTCGTGAATCGCTGGTTCAGGCCATGCGCATCATGGGGCGCCAGTTCGTCATGGGCCGGACCATTGAAGAAGCGCTCGACCGGGCGGAGGAGGATGTCGCCAAAGGATACCGGCACTCGTTCGACATGTTGGGGGAAGCGGCGCAGACGATGGCCGACGCCGACCGGTATCTGGAAGCCTACGCCACGGCCATCAAAGCGATCGGTGCGGCGGCGAACGGGCAAGGGCCGGTGGCGGGCCCGGGTATATCGGTGAAGTTGTCCGCACTTTTTCCCCGCTATGAGATGGCCCAGCACGATCGGGTAATGCGGGAGCTGGCGCCGCGTCTGGCGTCGTTGGCGGTCCAGGCCAAGGCGGTGGATATCGGCCTCACCGTCGATGCGGAGGAAGCGGACCGGCTTGATCTTTCGCTCGACGTAATTTCGGCGGTCGTGTCGGAGCCGGGGTTGCGCGGCTGGGATGGGTTCGGTCTTGCGGTGCAGGCCTATCAGAAGCGCGCGATGCCGTTGCTGGATTGGCTCGCCGAGCTGGCGCGCGGCCAGGGGCGGCGATTGATGGTCCGGCTGGTCAAGGGCGCCTACTGGGACACCGAGATCAAACGCGCGCAGGTCGCCGGTCTCACCGATTATCCGGTCTTTACCCGCAAGGCCTCGACCGATGTCTCGTTTCTCGCCTGCGCCAAACGGCTGGCGGCGGAGCCGGCGGCGTTTTACCCGCAATTCGCGACGCACAACGCGTACTCGGTCTCGGCAATTTTGGACATCATGCAGGACAGCGGGGGCGATTTCGAATTCCAGCGGCTGCACGGCATGGGGGCGGCCTTGTACGAGCAGATCATCGGCCCGTCGGCACAGGATTTACCCTGCAGGATCTATGCACCGGTGGGGAGCCACGAAGACCTGCTCGCCTATCTGGTGCGGCGCTTGCTGGAAAACGGCGCAAATACTTCCTTCGTCAACCGGATCGTCGATGAGGATCTGCCGTTGGAGGAAATCGTCGCCGATCCGGTGGCGCACATCGCCGCGTTGAAAACGCGCCGGCATGGGGCGATTCCGGTACCGGCCGATCTTTTCGGCGCCGAGCGGCGGAATTCACAAGGGTATGATTTGTCGGATTGGGCGACACTGGAAAGCCTGGCGCAGGATATGGGCGCCTTCGCGGACCATGAATGGCTGGCGTCGCCGGTTTCGGGGACGGCGGTGGGGGCGGAGCCGGAGGCTCTGACCGAGCCGGCCGACCGTCGGCGGCGTGCCGGATCGGTCCGGGCGGCAACGCCGGACGACGTGGCGGCGGCGGTCGGAATGGCCGTTGCGGCACAGGCCGATTGGACATTGGTTCCGGCGGGCAGTCGGGCCGAGGCGCTGGAAAAGGCATCGGATCTTTTCGAGGAGCATGCCGCCGAATTGATGGCGCTGTGCATTCGCGAGGCGGGAAAGACGCTTGGCGACGCGGTCGCGGAATTGCGCGAAGCGGTGGATTTCCTGCGCTATTATGCTCTGCGCGCGCGTGCCGATTTTGATCAGCCCCGAATTTTGCCGGGGCCGACCGGCGAAACCAATCATCTTTCGATGCACGGGCGCGGTGTGATCGTTTGTATTTCGCCCTGGAACTTTCCCCTGGCGATCTTTACCGGACAGATCGCCGCCGCGCTGGCGGCCGGCAATTCGGTGCTCGCCAAGCCGGCGGAGCAGACGCCGCTGATCGCCCATCGTGCCGTCCAGTTGTTGCAAAAGGCAGGTATCCCCGGCGACATCTTGCACCTGCTCCCGGGGGACGGGCCCGGCGTCGGGGCGCCGCTGGTTGCCGATCCGCGCATCGCCGGCGTGGCCTTCACGGGATCGCTGGAGGTAGCGCAGGCGATTAATCGGAGCCTTGCCGCCCGCGACGGCGCGATCGTTCCCTTGATTGCCGAAACCGGGGGCCAGAACGCGATGATTGTCGATTCCTCCGCTTTGCCGGAACAGGTGGTGCGGGATGTGCTGACCTCGGCCTTTCGCAGCGCCGGGCAGCGTTGTTCGGCGCTGCGCGTGTTGTTCCTGCAGGACGATGTCGCCGATCGCATGATCGACATGCTGGCCGGTGCGATGGATTTGCTGTGCATTGGCAATCCTGCATCTCTGGAAACCGATATCGGCCCGGTGATCGACGCGGATGCCCTGGCTATGCTGGACGAACACGCGCGGCGGATGGAAGCCGAGGCGACGCTCATTCGATCGCTTTCGTTGCCCAAGAGTGCCGCGCATGGCACGTTTTTCTCACCCTCCGCCTACGAAATCGATAGCCTGGATAGGCTGACGGGCGAGGTGTTCGGACCGGTGCTGCACGTCATTCGATATTCGGCCGACCGGATGGAATCGGTCATCGACGCGATTCGCAATACCGGCTATGGCCTGACCTTGAGCGTGCACAGCCGCATTGACGCAACGGTGCGCCGTATCCATGAGCGCCTGCCGGTCGGCAACACCTACGTAAACCGGGACCAGATCGGCGCGGTTGTTGGTGTTCAGCCGTTTGGCGGCGAGGGGCTTTCCGGCACCGGACCCAAGGCGGGCGGGCCGCATTACCTGTTCCGGTTTGCGACCGAACGGACCCTGTCGGTCGACGTCACGGCGTCGGGCGGTAATACGGCGCTACTCAATCTCGAAGATTTTCAGGGTTAGTCGCGGAATTTCGCCATTCGTGCTTAAATCGTTCCGATCGCCTGCCTGCGACAAAGTTGTCCATGCAATGCGCTTGTAGGCCGGGATCAGGCATTATAAATTTATTAAATGCGAATGGTTCGCAATCGCAACTGCACAGACGCAGAAACCCCACATGGAACAAACAACGATGAAGAAATATCTCTGTACTGTCGTTGTGGCGGTCGCCGCTGCAACGGGATTACCGGCGGCGGCCGAGGAAGTGAATATCTACTCCTACCGGCAACCTTTTCTGATCAAACCCTTTTTGGATGAATTCACCAAACGGTCGGGCATCAAGGTGAATGTCGTCTTCGCCAAGAAGGGCATGCTGAAGCGCATTCAGAGCGAGGGACGCAACACCCGGGCCGACGGCATTTTGACCGCCGATATTTCGCGTCTCAAGGCGCATGCGGATGCGGGGTTGCTGCTGGCGGTAAAATCCGAGGTTCTTGAGAAGAACATTCCGGCGCATTTACGCGATCCGCAAGAGCGCTGGTTTGGGCTGACGAAGCGTATCCGGTTGATTGCGGTCGCCAAGGGTCGTGTGAAACCGGGGACGGTTAAATCTTACGAGGATTTGGCGGACCCTAAGCTGAAAGGCCGTATTTGCACGCGCAAAGGCAGCCACGTCTATAACCGGGCGCTGCTGGCATCAATGATCGCGGCGCATGGTGAAGCCAAGGCACAGGAATGGGCCAAGGGGCTGGTCGCCAATCTGGCGCGCAAGCCGCAAGGTAACGACCGCGGTCAGATCGAAGCGGTGGCCCAAGGGGTTTGCGACGTCGCCGTGATCAACAGCTACTATTACGGCAAGATGAAATTCAACAAGAAGAAGCCGGAGCAGCAGGCGTGGGCGAAGATGGTCGATCTGGTTTTTCCGAACCAGGAGGATCGCGGCGCGCACGTCAATATTTCCGGCGCGGCCGTGACACGCCACGCCAAGAACAGGGCGAACATGATCAAGTTGCTCGAATTCCTGAGCGAACGGTTCGCACAGCAAATGTACGCGGCGCAGAATTACGAGTATCCGGTCAATCCCGTTGTTGCCACGGACAAGGAAGTGGCCTCCTGGGGCCGCTTTCGCGAAGACACGGTAAGCCTCGGGAAAATCGCCGATTTGAGCCCGTTGGCGCAGAAAATTGTTGATCGCGTAGGCTGGTAACCGGGCACATGCGGGCGGCGCGCCGCTCGGTCGGGCCGCCATTTTCGATGTGGAGGTCCATTTCTGTTATGATCTGTTCGGGTGGACGTCCGTCCGCCGCATTCGCTGTCTTGGACCGGCGTGGCCAGTGAGCGGCTCTGGTGGAATTCGGAACGATGAGTGTACATGCGACCAAGGGCGAGCAGCGGTCGTCCTCAGCGCTGTCATGGCGAGAATGGGCGAACGGCTGGACCTTGGGCCTGTTTGCGGTGGCCATTGTCGTGTCCTTGCCGTTGCTCAGCATCATCGGCATCGCGCTCACGCCCGCGCCCGATGTGTGGCGCCACCTTAGCGAAACGGTCCTCTGGTCCTATATCGGCAATACATTGTTTCTGGCGGTTGGTGTCGGCGTCGGCACCTTCCTGATCGGGACGTCCACTGCGTGGCTGGTCACAGTATACGATTTCCCGGGGCGCAAGGTTTTCGAATGGGCCTTGCTGGTGCCGCTGGCCGTGCCCGCCTATGTGATTGCCTATACCTATACCGACCTGTTGGATTACACCGGAGCGGTTCAGGGTACCCTTCGTTCGGTGTTCGGCTGGGCATCCGCGCGTGATTACTGGTTCCCGGAAATCCGCGGTATCGGTGGCGCGATTTGCATGTTTACCCTGGTGCTGTACCCCTATGTCTATCTGCTCGCGCGATCGGCATTCATGAGCCAGTCCGTCGGCGTGATGGAGGTCAGCCGGACGCTCGGCCGGCGCCGCTGGCAGGCGTTTTTTGCCGTTGCCTTGCCGATGGCGCGCCCGGGCATCGTCGTTGGTGTGGCCTTGGCCCTGATGGAAACACTGAATGACTTCGGGACGGTGGATTTCTTCGCCGTGCCGACGCTCACGCTTGGCATCTTCAATGCCTGGTTCGGCATGGCAAGCATCGAGGCGGCGGCGCAGCTCGCCGTTGCCTTGCTGATCTTCGCCGGGATCGTCATCACCGTAGAACGCGGCGCCAGGGGAGGCCGACGGTTTCAGGAAAGCCGGGGGACCTTCAAGCCGTTGCAAGGATACCCGCTGCGCGGCGCCAGAGCGGCGTTCGCGTTCGTACTGTGTGCATTTCCGGTGGCATTCGGATTTGGCGTGCCGGCAATGGTGCTCTTGAAATACGCCATCCTGCATTACAGCGATAGCTTGAGCCCAGCCTTCTTCACGGCGGCACTGCACAGCGTTTCGCTGTCCGGCATCGCGGCCGTGGTGGCGGTGACGGTCGGCCTCTTCATGGGTTACGCGCTTCGCCTGCAGCATGGCCGGCTGTTGCGCGGATTTGCATGGGTCGCGAGCCTCGGCTACGCGGTGCCCGGTGCAATCCTTGCGGTTGGCGCGATCGTTCCCGTGGCATGGCTGGACAATGCCGTGGACAGCTATATGCGCGACACGTTTGGCATTTCCACCGGGTTGGTTCTCAGCGGCACGATCTTCGCGGTGATCCTCGGTTATGTGGTGCGGTTCCTGGTGTTGTCGTTGGGTGCGGTCGAATCCGGCCTCTCGAAGGTCACGCGCAACATGGACGATGCCGCCCGCTCGCTCGGCCATGGACCATGGATGATGCTGCGGCGCATCCACATTCCGATGCTGCGGGGCAGCATCCTCACGGCGGGCCTGCTGGTGTTTGTCGACTGTATGAAGGAACTGCCGATGACCCTGCTGCTGCGGCCCTTCAATTATGAGACGCTCGCCACCTTCGTCTATCAGTTTGCCAGCGACGAGCTGCTCGAAGAATGCGCTGTCGGCGCGCTGACCATCGTTCTCGTTGGTATCGGGCCGGTGGTGTTGCTGACCCGGGCGATACGCCGGGCGCGGCCGGGTCTCACATTACGCTGACGGGGTTTCCGTGCGGCAAAATGCGCGCCGCCGCGGCGGGTTTCAGCTATAGTGAGACACACGGCGGTCGGATATTTCCGGCCAGGAACGAAATTGTGCGGGAGGACGGAACATGGATGCATCGGGCCCAGTGGATGCTCAAGCGGCGCGGCAAGAGGCGAAGCGGTTGCGTGCGGAAATTCGCGCCGGCCGCTGGCAGACCACGACCGATGGGCAGGCCCGCGGCATGGTGCAGGGAAATCTCGCCATTCTGTCGAAAGACTGGAGCGACGATTTCGAAGAGTTCTGCCGCCAGAATTCCAGGCCCTGCCCGTTGATCGCCAAGACGAAACCGGGCGATCCGTCGGTGCCGGCGCTTGGAGAGGACATCGACCTCCGGACCGATTTCGCGAAATACCGGGTCTTCCGGGATGGCGAATGCGTCGACGAAGTGATCGATATCAGCGATCTGTGGCGGGACGATCTGGTCGGTTTTGTGCTCGGCTGCTCCTATTCCTTCGAGCAGGCGCTGATGGAGGATGGTCTGCCGATGCGGCATATCGAAAACGGCACGAAGGTGCCGATTTACATGACGAATATCGAAACCGTCCCGGCCGGCCCGTTCCACGGGCCGATGATCGTATCGATGCGGCCGTTCAGCCCGGACGATGCGGTTCGCGCGACCGAGATCACCGCGCGTTTTCCGAATGTGCATGGGGCGCCGGTGCATGTCGGGGATCCGGCGCAAATCGGTATCGACGATATCGTGACGCCCTATTCCGGCAGCCCGCCCGAGATTCGGGACGGGGAAGTTCCGGTGTTTTGGGCCTGCGGGGTGACACCGCAGTCCGTCGTCGAGCAGGCGCGGCCGCCGCTCTGTATCACCCACAAGGCGGGGCATATGCTCATCACGGATCGGCTAAACGTGGAGTTCAAGGTGGCTTAAAAGGGCGAATTTTGTCCGAATCCGCGTGTTTGCCGTCAGGCTGTTTCCTGACGCAGCGCCGGCAGAACCCGTTCGCCGAGCAACTCAATCGTTCGAAGCACGATTTTTTGATCCATGCCCAGCCACTGAATTCGGCTTATGATCCGGGTGCAGCCGGTTTCCCGGATAAGTCCGATAAGCTCGTCCGCGCATTCCTCGGGCGAGCCGATAATGACCCGGCCGGCGATTAGCTCTTCGAAATCAAGCTGCCGCTTGCCGGAGCCGACCACATCGGTAAACAGGCCCCATTGCCCGAAGACCCGGTAGCTCGCCTCAATATACGGGCCCGCTTCGCGAATTGCGGTTTCCTTGTCGGGGGCGACGACGATATTGCGCAGCAACGGGAATTCCTTCGGCATTTCCTTCCCGAGCGACGCGAGCGTCTCTCGGAATACTGCCGCCTGCTCGGTTATGACGCTGGTGACCAGATGCGAAGAAGCGACCCAGCTGTCCCCCAGGGATGTGTCGGCCAGCTTTGCGGCGCGCTCCACCGCTTTCGTCACGCTGCCGCCATACCACATCGGAGGCCGGGGTTTCTGCACCGGTTGCAGCGCCAAGGTGAGGCCTTTTGCCTGGAAATGCTTGCCTGCAAAATCGACCTGGTCCTCGGTGAAAAGCCGCTGAATTAAAGTGACCGCTTCCAGATACCGGCCAATCCGCTTGCCGTGATCGAGTCCCAGGATCTTGAATTCATCTTCCTGCCAGCCCGGAGCGACACCGAGGATAAAGCGCCCGCCACTGGCCGCATCGAGCAGGGCTGCTTGCTGGGCGACGTGGAGTGGATGGTAGAGCGGGAGGACAAGCATGCAGCTTGCGAGCGACATGCCTTCGGCTTCGGGCACCAGCCGCATGAGTGTTTCGAGGGGCGGAAACCATGCCGTCGATCCGTAAGACAGGTGATTGCCGATCGCAATGCCGTCGAAACCCACCTGCCGCGCGAGCCGCACCTGTTCGATATGCTCGGCAAGCCGGCGTTCCATGGATTCGTCGGGTCCATGTTCCGCACTGATGAACAAACTCAATTGCATGGGCGCGCCTTTCCCAAAATCAGTCTCCCTGGCCAAAGACTAACAAGTCTCATCCGCCGCGTCACAGCAGGGGACGGAATGGGGGAGGCGCGTTGGCGGGTTCGCCGACCGGTTACCAGAGCCTTATATTTTTGTAGATTCGGACGTTGATGTCCGCGCGCATGCCGGGCGTCAGGTTGGGCGGTGGATTATCCAGGGAAATACGAACGGGCACCCGTTCGGCGGCGCCGCCCAATTTGCTGGTGCGGCCGTCGTTGCCATCCGACCCGTTGGTCGTCACGCTGCCGATATGGCGCACCTTGCCGTAAAAATCCTCGAAGGGATAGGCATCCAGATTGATCAGAACTTCCTGTCCGATCCGCACGTGGCGAATTTGGCTTTCATTCACGTAAGCTTCGACCCAATAAAGTTTCGGATCGTAGAGCATCAGTATGTTAATGCCATCCTCTATGTATTCCCCTTTGTATTTATGTATCTTTCCGATAACGCCATTTATAGGGCTGTTTATTTTTCTGTACTCAATAAATAGTTCTTCTTTTTTTATGGAATCTCGGATCCTGTTTTCTTTAAGTTTTGAAATAGTTATTTTGTTATCGATGATATCAAGTCGTTTTTCCGTCGCTTCTATCTGTTTCAATTCTCTCCTGGCAATTGCGATCTGACCTTTCAGGATCGACGTCCGGCCCTCCAGAATAAGCGTCTTGTCCTGTTCGATCGTGAGCTTGGTTTCCGGCGACAGTTTCTTGCGAACCAATCCGTGCACACGGGCAAGGTCTTTTTGGGCGAGCTTGAGGCGCTGTTGAATGGATCGGTGTTCGATTTCAAGCGCGTTGATCTTCTCGCGCTGGGTTTCGAGTTTCGATCTCAGTTCGACGTCGAACGCGTCCCTTTCCGACATGAGACTAACCCGGCTGGCCTGTTCCAGGGCAAGATCGGTCAGCAGTGAGCGGATGTTCAGACGAATATCGTCGTGCACCAGGGTGATGAGCAATTGCCCCTCCTTAACCACGCTGCCTTCGGAGACATGAACGGTCTCGATCTTGCCGTCGACTTGAGCCGAAATATTGGTGAAATCGGTTTGGACCCGCGCATCGCTTTCATAGACATGCGTTGCCCAGTAAAACACTTCATAGGCGAGCAGAATCAAAGCGCCGCACAGGGCGACGGCTATGAGGATTTTTATTTTCGCCTTAATATTCAAGTTCGACTTCTTCCCTGGCTGGGCGGTGCCGGGCGTTTTTTTGCAATGAGAGATGTTACTGCCAGGAGGCGGAATACGCAGTGCAGCAGTTTGAGCGCGGGCAAGTAGGTTGTCCATGCCTTCAGTGCGGGCAGGGTAAGTGACGGTTGATAGCGCCGACTGTCCGGACGATACCGGAATCCGGTTACTGCTGCACGATCCGAACTATCTGTATATCTGGATTTTGGGAGGGCTCACCGGCTTTATCCGCTGGTTTCAACTCCTGGCCCTGGGTGTCTACACCTTCGAAATTACCGAATCTCCGCTTTTGGTGGCGCTCGTACCGATCCTGTGGGGCTTGCCGCTGACGTTTTTTGGGCCCGTCATCGGCGCCTTCGCGGACCGGTTCAATCGCAAGCTCCTGCTCGGTGGAACGATCGCGATGATCTTGGTTGCGGCCGCGGCGATGACGGCCTTTGCCTATGCCGACGCCTTGACCTTCACGCATATCGCCATTGCGTCCCTGTTCAGCGGATTGTTCTGGGCCACGGACATGCCGGTGCGCCGCCGCCTCGTTGGCGATGTCGCGGGGGCGAACCTATCGGCCGCCATGAGTCTCGACGCGGCGACGAACAGCGCGACCCGGATGGCCGGCCCGTTCGTGGGCGGGATCATGTTGCAGCTGGTCGGCATCACCGGCGTCTATGCCATGAGTACGGTGGTCTATGCGCTCGGGCTCATGCTGATCATTGCCATTCAATTGCCGAAACACGTTAAGCGACCGGGCTCCCCAACCATCCTTCTGGATATCATCGCCGGTGTGCGGTTCATCCTGGGCAATTGGGAATTGCGGCGCGTGTTCGCCGTAACGATCGTGTTCAATGTTTGGGGTTTTCCCTTCACCGCAATGATCCCGATTCTCGGCAAGGAACGGCTTCACCTCGATCCCTTTTTCGTCGGGTTGCTTTCCAGCCTTGAAGGCTTCGGAGCGTTTGTCGGGGCAATGGCCGTGGCGGTGGTGGCCAAGCCGGCTTATTTCGGCAGGATCTATCTCGGCGGGATGATGCTCTATCTCACCATGATCCTGTATCTCAGCATCCTGTCCTACGTCTCGGGCGGCCCCAATCATTCCTTTGTGGCCGCATCCATGACGCTGACGGTTATCGGTATCGCCGGCGCGGGATTCGCGGTGATGCAGAGTACGATGACCTATCTGAATTCGCCGCCGGAATACCGCAGCAGGGTTCTGGGGGTCCTTGCGTTGTGTATCGGTACCGGTCCGATCGGTTTTCTGAATGTCGGCTGGATGGCGGAGTCCTTTGGGCTGCCCTGGGCGCTGTTCATCATGTCCGCCGAAGGATTATTCGCGACGCTGCTGCTCTGGGTCTACGGGGTACTGACCCGATCGAGCGATCAAACCTGAACTTCCGTGCCGCAAACCGGCGCTTGCCGCCGCCCCGCCGAGGCGGCTAAATCTCCTGCCATGAGCCCGCGTCCCATTATCATCGATTGCGATCCCGGCCAGGACGATGCCGTCGCGCTGTTGTTGGCGCTGGCGTCGCCGGATGAATTGGATCTGCTTGGGATTACCTGTGTCGCCGGCAACGTGCCGCTCGAGCTGACGCAGCGCAACGCCCGCATTGTCGTCGCGCTGTCGGGACGGCTGGAGGTGCCGGTCTATGCCGGCTGTTCGCGGCCGATCCTGCGGCCACTGATTACGGCGGAACGGGTGCACGGCAAGACTGGCCTGGACGGTTACGATTGGGATGAACCGACAACGCCGTTGGCGGATGGTCACGCGGTGGATTTTATCATTGCAACCTGTCTTGACGCCGAGGACCGTTCCATCACCGTATGTCCACTCGGCCCCATGACCAATATCGCGCAAGCTATCGTCCAGCAGCCGGCGATTTTGCCGAAGCTGCGCGAGATCGCGTTCATGGGCGGTGCGGCCCTCGGGCCGGGCAATATCACCGCAAGCGCGGAATTCAACGTCTACGTCGATCCGCAGGCGGCGCAAATTGTCCTGGAAAGTGGCGTCCCCATCGCCATGTTCGGGCTCGACGTAACGCATCAGGCGATCACCACGCCGGCGCGCCGGGACGCCATTCGCGCCATCGGTTCGCCTGTAACCGATGCGGTGAGCGGCATGCTGGCGTTCTATGACCGGCACGATATCGAGCGATACGGCATGCCGGGCGGGCCGCTGCACGACCCCTGCGTCATCGCCTATCTGCTACGCCCAGAACTGTTCGAGGGCAAGGACTGCCACGTCGCGGTCGAGACGGAGTCGGAACTCACCATGGGCCGAACGGTTGCCGATTGGTGGCGCGTCGGCGGCGAAACGCCGAACTGCCGGGTGATCAACCGGATCGATGCAGACGGGTTTTACGCGCTGATTGTCGAGCGGCTGGCGCGCTTGTAACCGGCCGCCGTGGAACGCCACTTCCCCATCCACGCTTCCGTCGCCGTACTGTTCCGGCTACCATTCTCCTCGAGTTCGGAGCACCCCGAGACGTCGCCAAATAATTAGACGCGCAAAGGGGAGATTGGCTGTCTCGTCGGCGGCAGCTATGCAGCCCTACGCCGGCACGGGCAGGAAACCAGACTGGAGAGGAAAGCACCATGGCCAGAAACGGCATGAAAGTTATGGATTCCGACATGCATATCATCGAGCCGCCGGATTTATGGGAACGCTATATCGACCCCAAATACCGCGATCGCGCGCCGAAGGGCCGGCCCGGTCATGAGAACCCGTCGGTGCTGGAGATCGATGGCCGGGTCTATCCGAAATCGGCGGCCAAGACGACCGGCGACTACGCCGGCAGCTATCAGGAGATGTATGGCAGCCTGTACGAGCGCTACAAACATGCGATCGAGGCGGGCTACGATGCGCCGTCGCAGCTTATCGGCATGGATAACGAAGGCATCGACGTTGCCGTGCTGTTTCCGACACGCGGCCTCTATGCGCTTGCCAGCAACGACATCGATCCGGGCTTCGCCGCGGCAATTGCGCGGGCGTATAATGACTGGTTGGCCGATTTTTGCAGCACGGACAAGAACCGCCTGCTCGGATCGGCGATGGTAACGCCGCACGATGTCGACGCCGCCGTGGCGGAGACGCGGCGGATGGTCACCGAGCACGGCTTCAAGTCGATTTTCATGCGGCCCAACCCGGTCGGCGGGCGCAACTGGTCGGATCCTTATTACGACCCGTTGTGGCGGGAGGCGGAGAGTCACGGCATCGCGGTCGGGTTTCACGAAGGCGGCGATGTCGACCTGCCGCAGCCGGGTCAGCGCTTCAACAATTC
>CAYYBI010000440.1:0-4363 GCA_964469835.1 uncultured Rhodospirillaceae bacterium | reverse complement strand
CGGCTGCCGCCCCGCGCTGCCATTGGTGCGGCAGTGGTAAGCGCGGTTTCCGCGGGCGCCGGCGCTTCGGTCGGACGGGAAGGGCCGATGGTGCATCTTGGGGCGAGCATCGGTTCCTGGGCGGCACAACGACTTGGATTGAGCTCGTATGATACGCAAACCCTGCTCGCCTGTGGCGTCGCGGCAGGGGTCGCGGCGTCGTTCAACGTCCCCGTCGGCGGAACGATTTTCGCCTTCGAGCTGGTTGCGATCCGGTATTCCTTGCAAAGACTGGCGCCGGTGGTCATCGCGGCGATCGTCGGGACGGCGGTGAGCCGCGCCTATTTTGGCGATTTCCCGGCCTGGCATGCTCCTCCGCAACTTATCGTGTCCTACTGGGAGTTCCCGGCCTTTGCCTTGCTCGGCGTACTGTCCGCCTGCAGTGCATTCGTCCTGATCCGGTCGATCATGACGGTAAGTCATGTCATGACTCATTCACCGATACCGCCAATTTTGCGGCCTGCCGTTGGCGGTCTCGCGGTCGGCGCCATCGCGGTCTTCTTCCCGCAGGTGCTGGGCATCGGATACGAAGCAACGGATCAGGCGTTGCAGGGGGCGCTGCCTCTCACACTATTGTTTGCCTTGGTGCTGGCCAAAATCTTGGCTACGGCGTTCAGCCTGGGTGCCGGCTTCGGCGGCGGAATTTTTACGCCTTCCATCGTCGTCGGCGCGATGACCGGCGGGACGTTCGGCGTCATTGCCACGGCGGCTTTCCCGGAGCTGTCCGCCGGCCATACCGCCTATACCATCGTCGGCATGGCGGCCGTCACTGGCGCTACTCTGGGAACGCCATTCTCGAAAATCATCATAATTTTCGAGATGACCTCCAGCTATTCCCTTGCGCTGGGCGTGATGCTGGCGGTCGTCATCGCCTCGATCCTGCTCAACGATGTTTGGCGGACCGGCTTCTTCTCTTGGCAACTCGTGCAAAGAGGCGTGGATCCGAAAACCATCACACCGCAAGCAATTCTGAACGACATTTCGCTGGAAAGTCTCCTGCGCCGGGATGTTCCGACGATCACGAGCGAGACCGGCATGTCGGAGATGGCGGCGGCATTAATGAAAAGCGACGCTGCCGTGGTCTACGTGCTGAACGCCGAGGGTCGTCTTGTCGGACAGCTCACGGATCGACAATTTATCCGGGCCACCGTTGATCGCAACATGGAAAGCGTATCCTTACGCGCACGGGCGGTTGCGACACGCGATCCGCCGTGGATCGAGATCACCGCCGATGCCGGGGATGCTTGGTCCTCGATGAACGAACACGGAACCGATGCACTGCCGATTGTCGAGGAAAGCGAATCGATGCGTTTCATTGGTTATGTTACCAGACGGGATCTACTCGTCGCGTATCACCGTGCCCTCGTCAATTCATCCTGACGTAACCCAACGGGCCACATGGCGCTACCGCCTGACGCCGGGCCTTCGATGGAAAGGTTGTTGATGCTTCGCCAGATCCGGGAAATGCAAGAAAACAAATGACCGAAACTTCGGCAGTCATACGAATAGAAGGCATCGACCTCCTGATTCTAAGCATCGTCGTCCTTTTCGTCGGCGAGTTCGCGAAGGCGAAGCTGCGGGTGTTGCGCGACTACAATATTCCGTCTGCCGTAATCGGCGGATTGTTCTGTAGCCTCGTGGTTGCTGGCTTCCACGGCGTCGCGACGTTCCAGATCGAGTTCGGCTCGACCCTCCGGGACATGCTTCTCCTGGCCTTTTTCAGTACAGTCGGTCTCGCCGTTAAACTCGGAAATTTGCGAGAGGACATGAAGGCAATTCTGGTCCTGCTCGTCGTCGCATCTTCGGTATTGATTTTCCAAAACATGGCGGGTTCGGCTGTCGCGACCGCGGTCGGTATTCATCCCGCGTACGGCCTGTTGGCCGGCAGCGTTTCCTTTGTCGGCGGTCACGGAACCGGCGTGGCGTGGAGCGAGATATTTGCGGCACGGTTTGGCTTGCCGAATGCGGAAAACGGGGCGCTTGCCTTCGCGACATTCGGTCTGGTCTTCGGCGGTTTGGTTGGCGGGCCGCTTGCCCGGCGATTGATCCTCAAACACAATCTCAAGTCGGACGTTTCAGAGGCCGCATCGCAGGGCGGCCACATCCCGTTGACGGACGCCGCGCGCAAGCAGGGGCCGATCGCGTTCCATGCCATGCTCCATGCAATTTTCCTGGTGGCGCTGTGTATTAGCGTTGCTGTCATCGCGCGCCCTTGGATTGCCGAGGCAGGCCTCACGATTCCCGATTTCGTTATTGCCTTGGTCTCCGGGGCGATCCTGACAAATCTGATCGACGGGTTCAAAATCAGGCTGAACGTCTCGGCGATCGGGCTGGTCAGTGAAGTTAGCCTTCAAATTTTCCTCGCCATCAGCATCATGAGCATCGACCTTGGCCTGCTCGTGGGGGCCGCGGGACCCGTATTGACGGTTTTGGTTCTGCAAGTGGTACTGATGATCGCTTTCGCCTACTTCATCGTTTTCCCGGTGATGGGCCGGGACTATGACGCGAGCGTGATCTGCGCGGGCTTTGTCGGGTTCGGTCTCGGCGCGACACCGGTCGGCTTGGCGAACATGCGGGCGGTCACAACCGAACACGGCGTCTCGGCCAAGTCCTTTATTGTCGTACCCATCGTAGGCGCGTTCCTCGTAGACATAGTGAACACACTGATTATCCAGTTCTATCTGGCGTCGCCCATGTTCAACTAAGGCAGCGCGCGAAGGGGGGGGATCTATGGTCGGGGGTAAGACATCCGATAGGACGCCGCATCGGCATCAAAACAGCGATACATTATTGGGCCAGCGACAATGACGATATCCACGACGACTCACGACGCAGCGGCGGAGACCCGGAATAACTGGCTCTATATGGGCGGGGGCGGCGTCTTTCTGGTCGCTCTGCAATTCGGCAATCCGCAGCTCGTACTCCCGTGGATGAGCAGTGAACGCGGTGTCTCCCCCGTGTTGATCGCCCTTTTCGTCCCGGCAGTGCAGGTTGGTCAGGTGTTCAGCTTATTGATGCTCGGCCCGATGCTCGCGCGTCTCCGCGTCAAGAAATGGCTGCTGGCGACGTCCGTGCTGGGGCTTGGTCTTGTAATAGCTTTGGCAGCTCTGGCATCCGCGGCCCTTGCCCCAGAACTGGCTGGTGTTGCGATAATGGCTTGCGCGGCGGGATATGGCGTAGCCTTGGGCCTCTATATCGTGGCCCATCAGGATATAATCGCAAAATCAATCGCGCCGGAGCGGCGGGGTACCCTGATTGCGCGCCGCGCCGCTTTCGGCGGATTTCTGACAATGGCGGCCACGGCTGCCCTGCAATTCTGGGCTCCTGAGCGCGCCCGGGACTATGATTTACTCTTATGGATGGCCGTTGCCTTATGGATCGTCGGGAGCCTTGCTTATTTCGGCGTCCGTGAGTTGCCCGAGGCGGTCGGTGAAAGACGCCCGATCCTCGTGGAATTGCGGCGCGGTTTCGCTCTTGTTCGGCGTCATCTTTGGTTCGAGGAATTTCTGGTTGGGCGAACCCTGTTCCTGACCATCGAACTGGCGATCCCATTCTACGCCATCTATGTGGCGACGTTGGACGATCCGAGCGCGAGCAATATTACGGTTCTTATCTTCGCCGTTAGTCTCGGGCTTCTATTGGGAGGGCCGATCTGGGGAAGACTGCAACATCGTCATTGCCACCTCGTCATGTCGTTGGGCGCTTGGCTAATGGCTATTGCAGGGTTGGTAACGCTGGTCGTCGATCAATTGGTCCAAGTGCATATCCCGTATTTTCACGCCGGCGTTTTCACGGTGCTCGCCCTGGCGCGGCAGGGGATCATCCAGGGGCGTGTCTACTACTTGTCGACCCATACGCCGGAGAACGACCGTGCGATCTATATCTCGATAGCGGATGCGATGATGGGCGCGCTCGGCGTCGGCATTGCGCTGGCGCTCGGTTGGGCCGTCCAGCTCACCAATATATTCAACCCGCTGCTGGGCTTGATCGCACTCAACATGACGGCGGCGGTGTTCGCCTCTCAAGTGTTTGGCCGAAGATCCGACACAACGAACGCGTCAACGGCCAGCCCATCCGTCTAGCCAATCAAGAAAACGTGCCCTGCGCTACGCTTAGGCCGGTTCTCTATCTTTCAACATCGCTCTCGGCGGGTTCTTCACCCGGAACAGCATCGCGTAAAGCACCGGCACGACGCCAAGGGTGAAAATCGTTGCCACACCGAGCCCGAAGGCGATGGCAACCGCCATACCGTAAAACAGCGGATCAACCGACACGATCAAGGTCAACAGACCGAGAATCGTCGTCACCGTCGTCATGAGAATGG
>CAYYBI010000439.1:0-7889 GCA_964469835.1 uncultured Rhodospirillaceae bacterium | reverse complement strand
CGATTTGAGTTGCTGTGGCGTGCGCAGCGTTAGTCGGTTGAGGCGGGACCGCCGCTCGGCATAAGGCCGTTGTTCAAGGCCCAAATGGCTGCTTGCGTCCGATTGCTCACGTTGATCTTACGCAACAGGCTCTTCATGTGAACCTTCACTGTCGCTTCGGTGATGCTAAGTCGGTTTGCGATCAACTTGTTTGAATCCCCCTGAACGAGGCACTGCAGTATTTGCATCTCGCGTTCGGACAATCCATAGGTGTTGTCCGCAGGCACGCTGGCGGGTACTGCGTTCGCGACGCCGTTGACGAGCAGGGCCGCAAGATGCGTGGGAAATACTTTTTCGCCCAAGACGACGAGTTGAAGCGAGATGAGCAGCGCGTCGAGCGAGATATCCTTCATCAAGTATCCGCTCGCACCGGCGGCGAGGCACGAAGCAAGCGTATTGGAACAAAGATTGTCGTTTAGGATAACCACCGGCGAATCCGGCAAAACACTGCCCAAGTGATTGAGATCGTCCACGATGTGGCTGGGGTTTGACGACAGGTCGATCAGAATCAGACCTGGCTCGAGGTCCGGATCAATCTCGAACATGCTGACATCGTCGGCTTCGCCCACGACTTCGAACTGTGATCCCTTCAGCAAACTTTTCAGACCTTCGCGGAAGAGTTTATTGCGTCCAAAAAGCAGCGTTACCACAGTGTCCATCTTGGTGTCCCCATTTAGGATTACCCACAAAATAACCAGTCACGGACCGCCGATTATTCTGGTTAGGGTCTTTTATTGATTGACGCCATGGTATCCCTAACTTCTGACGCTAGATATCGTCCGTTCGGTTAGAAAAAGGGCTCAAGGGTCATAATCCGTCGGATAACCTATTTTGTTTATGATTAACCAATACGATACGCAATAGCGAAATATGGTTAATCATTATTCTAAGGAATGTGTCATTTGTGAGACGATTGTTCATGAAAAAACAATTGGTTGCATGTAAATTCTTAACGGTAACTTGGTAAATCGTCCTCTAGTATCGGTAAGAATTTATTCATGTTCTCATGGTATTTCGATTGTGTAGGGCGTTGTGGGTCTAATATAGTCACGCAACCCATTGTAATTCAGTAAGACTTTCTGGAGTCGCGACGATCGGCCGAGTCCCGGACCGGTGGAAGGCAGAAGATGCGTATCCTGACGATCGATGACCATGGGATGTTCCGCTATGGGTTACGGCTGACGTTGGAGCAACAGTTTGCCGATGCGGAAGTCCTGGAAGCTGCGACCGTACGCGAGGGGATTGAAATTGCGCAAAGGAGCGTGCCGCTCGATCTCGCACTGGTCGACCTGCATATGCCGGGCGAAGACGGTGTCGCCGCAATCGAGACGATTTGTCGTCTGCTACCCGATACCGCGGTTGCCGCGCTGACTGCGTCGGATGATCGGCAGGATATACTCCGGGTCATGGAAGCCGGTGCGATGGGTTTTATTCGCAAGAGCTTCGGTCCCGAAGTTCTCAGGAGCGTCATTGAAATCATTCTCTCAGGCGAGCGGTTCTATCCTGTCGCCGAAATGAACTCGGGCTCGGCGCCGGATCCGCAGGATGCGCAAGGTGAAGATCTCGAACTGGCGGAGGATATCAGGTTCACGCCGCGCCAGATGGAGATCCTGCAGGCGCTCTTGAACGGGCTATCGAACAAGGAAATTGCGCGCGAGCTTGGTATCATCGAAGGCACTGTAAAGGCCCATATTCGCACGATGATGGGTAATGTTGGCGTCAAGAACCGCACGCAACTTGCGATAATCGCGACGCGGCTGATCAACTAACTGGGCGGTACCGGCGGCGTGTTATTCTTCGAATGACAGGCTCGCCTATGGGTCAGATTTCATCCTGCCGATGCCGGTTCATGGCGGCCTTCCAGCCCGGATCGATCGGATAGCGGGCCGCGTCGTTTTTGGTCAAGTCTTCGAGTGCGGCCAGGAGGGGGCCACCGGCATCGCTTCGTAGATAGTGGATGGGACCGCCGCGGAATGGCGCAAATCCTGCTCCATAGATCAGTCCCGCGTCGAGATGATCGGCGGACTCCACCAATTCTTCGCGAAGGCAGGCGACGCAGGCATTTAGCAGCGGCAGCATCAGCCGGTGCTGGACCGTGGGGTCGCGGCGCCCTCTGAGGCGCTGCTTCCCGACTGCTTTGCCGTCTTTGTAGCGATAGAAGCCGCGCCCCGATTTACGCCCTAGATGGCCTTGCTCGACCAACCGCTTGAGCTCCGCGGGCGGCTGCCAATCTGGCGACGGGGAGACGATCTGACCGACGTGCAGGCAGATGTCCAGACCGACCGTGTCGGCGAGCTCCAGGGGTCCTATGGGCATGCCGAAGTCCAGGGCCGCAGCATCGATGGCTTCAGGTGCTTTGCCGTCCTGGAGCAAGGAGACCGCCTCCAGAAGATAAGGTGTCAGCACCCGGTTCACGAGGAAGCCCGGCGCGCTGTTCACGGGGAGTGGAATTTTATCGATCTTGCGGGCAAATGCCTGGCCGAACGCCATCGCCTCCGGTGAGCTGTTGGCGCCCCGCACTATTTCGAGCAACGGCATTTGCGCCACCGGATTGAAGAAGTGCAGACCGATCAAGCGGTCGGGACGCTTGAGCACTTCGGCGAGCTGCTCGAGCGGGATGCTGGAGGTGTTTGTGCCGATCAGGGCGCCGCGTTTCAACTTCGGCTCGATTTCGCGCAGGAGCGTTCGCTTGATCTCCAGCTGTTCGGGCACGGCTTCGATGATGACGTCGGCCAGCGGAACGCCCGCGCCGGTCAGATCGGGTATCAGACGGTCCAGTGCGGCCCGAACCTTGGCGGGATCCCGCAGCCGCCGCTTGAAGTATTTGGCCGCCCGGCCCATGGCCGGTGCGATGAATTTTGCCTCGCGGTCCTGCAATGTGACGCGCAGCCCTTGCAGCGCACACCAGGCGGCGATATCGCCGCCCATCGTGCCGGCACCGATGACATGGATATGGCGGATTTCCGGATCTTCGGCCTTGCCCAGCGCCTTCAGGTCTTCACCCAAAAGGAACACGCGGATCAGGTTCTGCGCGGTCTCGGCGGTAATCAACCGGGCAATCGATTCGGCTTCCTGGCGCATCATGCGTGCGCGGAACCCGCCATGTCGTTGCCAAAGGTCGATCAAGGCGTAGGGCGCTGGATAATGGTCGGGCCGGGCCTTTGCCGCGACCTGACGGCGCATCACCATGCCGAGCAACCAGCGCGTCGGCGCCAAATTGCCGAGCGCGACTGCTATCCGCCGCCGTCGGCGCTTTAACCCTTTGAAGATCGCGGTGTGCGCCGCCCGTTCGAAGTGCCGGGATTGCGTTACCGCGTCGATGATGCCGAGTCCCCGCGCGGCGCGCGCGCGCAGGCTGCGGCCCGTGAGCATCAGTCCCATGGCGCCGACCGGCGAGATCAATCGGGTCAGGCGGGCGGTGCCGCCGAGGCCGGGATGAATCCCGAGGCGAACCTCGGGCAGGCCGATGCGCGCATCTTCGCTGGCAATTCGGTACGTGCAGGCCAGCGCCAGTTCAAGGCCACCGCCGAGGCAAAAACCATGGATCAAGGCAACGGTGGGGTAGGAGAGCCCTTCCAGGCGGTCCAGGATGGCGTGGCCCCGACGGACCAGTTCGACGACCCGATCCGGATCGGACAAACCCTGAAACTCGGAAATGTCGGCGCCGGCGATAAATCCGTTCGGCTTGGCCGACCGGATGATCAGCCCCGCGGGCGGATCCGCATCGAGCTCGTCGAGCACCACTTCGAGCGCCGCGAGGACGTCCTGTGACAGTGTATTGGTGCCCGAATTGGATTTGTCGAGGCTGAGCCAATGGACGTTCTTCGCGTCACGTTCACCATGCCAATGCCTGGGCGAGGCCACGGTCGCGCGGACAGACTTGCTTTTGGGCGTCTTCGTGGCTGGTTCCGCGGACGCCCGCTTTTTCTTCGCCTCTGTCATGCCCGATTGCCCGCACAATGGCCGATTTGGGTCCGAAACATGATTAGGCGGCCTCCAACAGCAGCGCGCCGCCTTGGCCGCCGCCGATACAAATTGCGGCGATACCGCGTTTCACTCCCTTCCGGCGTAAGACATGCAACAAATGCAGGGTGATGCGCGCACCGCTCGATCCAACCGGGTGACCGACGCTGATAGCGCCGCCGTCGAGATTGAGGCGCGCCTTGTTCAATTTTCCCATTGCGTCCTGCAGACCCAGATTCTCGCGGCAATAGTCGCGATCCTGCCATGCCGCAATGCAGGCGAGAACCTGGGCGGCGAAGGCTTCGTTAATTTCCCAAGCATCGACATCGTCCAAGGCGAGATCATTCCGCTGGAGGATCGGCGTTGCCGCATGGATTGGCCCCAGTCCCATCTGGGCAGGATCGAGCGCGGCCCACTCACTATCGACAATGCGGCCGAGCGGCTCTAGGCGATGACGTTTGAGCGCGTCTTCCGAGGCCAGGATCAGCCACGCGGCGCCGTCGGTGATTTGCGAACTGTTTCCCGGCGTAACCGTGCCAAAGGGCCGTTCGAAGGCGGGACGGAGCTTGCCAAGCGCTTCCATACTGTTGTTCGGGCGCACCCCGTCGTCGTGCTCGTAATAGTGGCCGCGCGTATCGAAAATCGGTTCGATTTCAGTCAGGTCACCGGCTTCCTGCGCCCGTGCCGTACGCTGATGGCTTTCGAGGGCCAGCGCATCCATTTCTTCGCGGCTGATGGCGAATTTATCGCTCAGTATTTCGGCAGTCTGGCCCATGTTGAGGGCCACGACCGGATCGGTAAGTCCCTTGATCAATCCGATGACGGGGGCAAGAAATCCTGGGCGGAACCGGGCGGCAACCGCCAGCTTAGCCCAGATGCTGCGGGCACTATTCAAATCCGCGAGCCAGCCGACCATGTGTTCATTGAACAGAATAGGGGAGTGGCTAAGCGCTTCGCTGCCGCCGGCGAGGATCAGGTCCGCACGGCCGTCGGCAATCGAGCGCGCGGCCGTCTCCACCGACTGCATGCCCGACGCGCAGTTGCGCTGCACGGTCCAGGCGGGCACGCGCTCGCCGCAGCCCAGGCGCAAGGCGGCGATGCGTGCCGGATTGACCTCATCCGCCCGCGGCGACACACAGCCGAGGATTACCTCATCCAACGCGTCCGCTGCAAAGGGCTGACGCAGCAGCAATGGCCGTCCGGCGGCGACCGCAAGGTCCACCGGCGTGAAGGGCCCTGGGCGCCCGCGCGCCTTCAGGAAGGGGGTTCGGCTGCCGTCTACTACATAGACAGGGCGGCGGCCATGTCCTTGCTCTGAGATTGCAATGCTCCTTTGGCTATCTCTTCCGGTGCGAAATCGTCGACCATGATGGCGGCCCGGACCGCCTGTGCCGCTTCGGTAAGCAGCGCTGCCTCGGCTTCGGTAATCACACCCGCCGCCAAGCCTTCCTCGACCGTATCGAGCTTGTTGTCGCGTAACCGGCGTTCGATGGGTTCGGTGGCGATCGTCCGCTCCAGCGCGTATTCGAGACAACCGGTGATATCATTCTTATCGGCCGATACAAAGATTCCCGCGGTTAGACGGTCCCGCGCGGCGGTGGGGTTAAGCATGATTTCGGCGCACCGACCCGCGAGCTTGTCCGATGGCGGTTTGCGGCGCAGCCCCACCGGGAACACCAACATCTTGAGAAACCACGCGATGGGACGGGATGGGAAATTGGCGATGATCTCGTCAAGCCGCAGTTGGATCGTATGGAGCGACGATTGGCAACACCAATGGACCAGCGGCTCATCGGCCTCCGGCCGGCCGTCATGCTCGAATCGGGCCAGGGTGCAGGCCATGAGGTACAGTTCGCTCAACACGTCGCCAAGCCGTGCGGAGAGGCTTTCCCGCCGCTTCAGCGCGCCCCCCAGAACAATAAGCGACAGTTCGGCCACCAGTGCGAATGATGCGCTCGCCCGGGTGAGCTGCTTGTAGTAATGCGTGGCGATGCCCGCATCGGGCGCATTGGCCCATTCGCCGCCGGTCAGGTTGTGGAACAAAGTCCGGCCGATGGTCTTGATCTGATGGGTGAGGTGGCCGAACAGCGCCCGGTCGAAATCCTTCAGGCCCTGTTTCCGGTCTTCATTGTGCGCCGCCTGCATCTCCTTGCGTAGCCAGGGATGGCTGCGTATCGCGCCCTGTCCGAAGATGATCATGCTGCGTGTCAGAATATTCGCGCCTTCAACGGTAATGCTGACCGGTAAGGCGAAATAGACGTTCGCAAGATAGTTGCTTGGTCCGTTGCAGATGCCGCGTCCGCCATGCACGTCCATCGCGTCGTTGACGGTTTGCCGCAGCCGCTCCGTGGTGTGGTATTTCACGATAGCCGACAGCACGCCCGGCTTTTCACCAAGGTCCACCGCTGCGGCGGTAATCCGCCGGGCGGCTTCGAGCAGGTAGGCATTGCCGGCGATGCGTGCAAGCGCTTCCTGAACGCCTTCGAACCGGCCGATCGGAATCCTGAACTGCTTGCGGACCCGTGCATAGGCCCCGGTCACGCGGGCGCAGTATTTTGCGCCCCCGGTGCTCGCCGCCGGCAAGGATATCGAGCGGCCGGCGGCAAGGCAGTTCATCAGCATGCGCCACCCTTGCCCGGCGCGTTCCTGGCCGCCGATGATCCAATCCATCGGGATAAAAACTTCCTCGCCCTGCGTGGGGCCGTTTTGGAAGGCCTGATTCGCAGGGAAATGGCGCCGGCCGATTTTCACGCCCGGCGTGTCGGTCGGGATCAACGCCAGCGTGATGCCTATGTCCTCGTCGCCGCCTAAAATGCCATTCGGATCGGTTAGCCGGAAGGCGAGGCCCATGATTGTGGCGACCGGGGCAAGCGTTATGTAGCGCTTTTCCCAGGAAACCCGCATGCCCAGCACGCGTTCGCCGTGGATATCCTTGTAACAGACCACACCGGTATCCGGCAGTGTCGCCGCGTCGGAGCCGGCGAAGGGGCCGGTCAACGCGAAACACGGTATTTCGTCGCCCGCCGCTAGACGCGGCAGGTAGTGGCTCTTCTGTTCGTCCGATCCGTATTGCAGCAGAAGCTCTGCCGGGCCGAGGGAGTTCGGCACCATGACGGTGACGGCCGCGGTCAGGCTGCGGGTCGAAATTTTCATGATGACCGCGGAATGGGCGAGCGCGGAAAACCCAAGTCCACCACGCTCTTTCGGAATGATCATCCCGAAAAAGCCTTCCCGGGCGATGAATTTCCAAACATCCGGCGGCAGGTCGCCCAGCTCGTGCGTGATCTGCCAATCATCGAGCATCTCGCAAAGCCGCTCCGTCGGGCCGTCAAGGAACTCCTGCTCCTCCTGACTCAGCGTCGGCGCGGCGAGGGTGCGCATCTTGTCCCAGTCGGGCGCGCCGGAAAACAGATCCGCGTCCCACCACACGGTTCCGGCGTCGATGGCTTCACGCTCGGTATCCGACATGGGCGGCAGGACGCCGCGATACCAGCGCAGTACGGGCGCACTGATCAAGCGTTGTCGTATAAGGTGGAATAGGCCGGTCATCGGGTCACTCTCACTGCTCTCCAATTTAGTCCGCACATCGCCCCGTGTCTTAAGGCCTGACGCCGGTTTGCACGACGTCTCACGCCGACACCGCAAGATTTTCTTTGGTTTCCGGCGGGTCTTCGAGCGGGCCGTTCCGGGTATCCTGTTCAATCAAGGCGCGCCGCAACGGCTTGCCGATCAGTGTGCGCGGAAGCTCGTCCCGAAACTCGACCCGTGACGGCATCTCAAATGTGGCGAGCTTGTCTTTCAGAAAGGCGCGCAATTCACCGCTCGTGAGCGTCGTGTCGGGACGCAATTTTACGTACGCTTTGACGATTTCGCCCCGATGGCGGTGC
>CAYYBI010000438.1:0-3836 GCA_964469835.1 uncultured Rhodospirillaceae bacterium | reverse complement strand
CCTCGAAGGCATCGACGTGTCGGATGCGGTCCGCCGCGAGCGCGTCGCGCGCACGCTCGACCTGGTCGGCTTGTCGGAATACGGCGACCGCTGGCCCTACCAGCTTTCCGGCGGCCAGCGCCAGCGCATCGGCATCGCCCGGGCGCTCGCCGTCGAGCCGGATATCCTGCTGATGGACGAGCCGTTCGGCGCGCTCGACGCGATCACCCGCACGGCGCTGCAGGATGAATTGCTGCGCATCTGGCGCGAGACCGGCAAGTCGATCCTGTTCGTCACCCACGACATCGAGGAGGCGGTCTATCTCGGCGATCGCGTGTTGTTGCTGGGCGACAAGCCGGCGCGTATCGTCAACGAATACCGCGTCGACATCGACCGCGCCCAGCGCCGCGAAAGCGCGGAATTCCTGCGCATGGTGGAAACGGTGCGCGGCGGGCTGTCGGACGCGATGGCGATCGACAACGGCTGAGGCGGGCAACGAATTTTCCTCATCCTTCGTCAGGCTCAGGATGAGGAAAATTCTCGGGCATGGGGGGAAGACGTTGGTCGATATAGCGGCCTCATGCTGAGCTTGTCGAAGCATGCGGCCGCGCTCTCGCGGAATTCTCTCTTGCCGGGACGTGACCTTTCGTATCGCGTTGGTGAAAATCGTAGGGCAGAAACATTGGAGTGAGACAGCCATGGCGGTGCACCTGGACAAACGGCCGATCTTCGTCACCGGCTCGGAACGTTCCGGCACGACGCTGATCATGACGATCCTCGGCGTTCACCCGAATATCGCGGTGCCCGAGGTGACTTGGTATTACCCGCGCTTCCGGCCCTACTTGTTCACCTATGGGGATCTGTCGGACCCGGCCAACTTCCGTGCGCTGTCGGATGAGATGGCCTATGGGCTGCGCAAGCCGTTCTTCGGCATGGATGTGAACCCGGCGACATTCGGCAGTGAGATCGCGGCCCGCGCCACCGACCGCGAAACGAGCTTCGCCGGGGTTTTCAGCGCCATGCTCGACCGCTACGCGAAAGATGCCGGAAAGCCGCGCTGGGGCGAGAAGACGCCCTACAATCTGTTCTACATCGAACAGATATTGCAGGATTTTCCCAACGCGCAGTTCGTCTTCATCACCCGCGACGGGCGCGACGTGTGCGGTGAGTTCCTCGACGCGTCGTTTGGGCCGATGAATATTTATACGGCGGCCGAGCTGTGGAACATGGGCCAGCAGGCGGTCAAACCGTGGCGCGCGACGCTGTCCGACGACCAGTGGTTCGACATCAACTACGAGAAGTTCGTGCGCGATCCGGTGCCGGGGCTGAAGCGTCTGTGCGATTTCCTGGGCGAGCCCTACACCGACGAGTTGCTGGCGTTCCACACCACGCCGGTGGCGCAGGGGCGCGGCCGGACCAAGGACAATGCCGCGGTGGCGCACCCGATCTCCGACAAATACGTCGGCCTCTATAAAGAACAGCTCAGCCTCCGCGACCAGCGCATCATGGCCAGGGTCGCCGGTGATACGCTGCGCGATCTCGGCTATGACGACGTGCTGGAACCGCTCGAACTTTCGGATGAGCAGGTGGCATTCTACGAGGAAATGGACGGCCGCTACCGCGCGGTTAACCTGGAAGCGCCGGGCGGCTGGATCGTCTTCGAAAGCTACAACGACTGGCTCATCGACCGCCGCGAGGCCCGCCGCCGCGCCGGCCTGTGGACCGAGATGCCCGACCCCGAGCCGTTCCCGCTCGGCACGAAATTCGAGGAGACGCTGACGGGCATGCGCGCGCACCGGAGGTGGAAGGAACATTTCGCGGTCAAGCGCGATTATTCGGCGAGCCGGTCAGTGTTGTGAGGGGGGCAGGGAATGCGTTCTTTCTGCTCATTACTCGTCACAGCCCGAGTCGGTTTGCCGACGAGCCGCGCTGAGTATCGAGGATAAAATTTGAGGCAAAACTTAAAATCTCGACGGCGATGCTCGCCCGGATTCGCCTATTGGATTTTTGCCATTGCTGTCCTGTCAGGCATTGGTCAATCGCTTGCCTGTACCTCCATCCCGCTCTCGGACCACCAAATACGCGTCAAAGATATATTCGATATTTGGGATCGAAATCTTAATAACGCCACGGGTTATACTGAATTCAACAATCAAAAAGGAAGATTAGCGAATGGAGAACCGAGTATTATCAATGCTTATATTAGAATGTATGAGGCGACGAAGGACGTAAAGTATTTACGCAAAGCCGTCGTGCATGGCGACCGCATACTGTCGCACCGTGACGACGTTGCCGGCTATACCAACTACCGCGGGCGCCGCGACCCTGTCTGGAGCAACGCAAATCCCAAATACGTGCGGGATGGAAAAGCCTATCCGTTTCTCTTGAACAGCGGGCAATTGACCAGGCCGCTCGCGTATTTCGCATCCCTCGTCAGAAAAGAAGAATGCCTTAAAGTAATAACAATGCGGGACGGTAGAAAATTTTCGGAAGTTGCCAGTAAATACATCAATAAAGTCAGAGAGACGATCAGGTATCATCACAAAAATTGGCGCATCGATACAGTAAATGGCCGACCGATTGGGTTTTATATTCTGCCGAGCGATGCTAATTTCGTTGTCGGCATTCAACCGAGGAAACCGGTTCCAACGAATTTTCAGACTGCCATGGGAAGTACTTTGATTTCTTTGTACATGGCAACAAATTACCCGTCGTATAAAAAAAGATCCGACCGGATAGGTTATTTTTTATTGGAAGAACTTAAACATAGGCCAAATAATTACAGTGTATTTAATTACTGGCCGTTGATGAGTTATTATCCAGCCGGTTATGTTGTCGGGTCGATCAAGGCCGAGGACATTGGTCACGCCGGGTTATCCATGGAATTTGTGCGATTATACTACGAAAACTCCCTGGGTATATTTTACCGGGCTGATATCCGGCGGCTCGCGAATACCTATCTGTCGAAACTGGACAAGAAAAACGGCGTTTTCGCCCACCGGCTCGACGGGTCCGGCACCGCCACGCGATCCGGCCGGCATCAGGTCGGTCAATATGCTTTTCTCAGCGACCGGGACCCGCGCGTTTTCGAGAGTGTGGAAAACACCTTGCTGTTCTCGCTCGATCTGCTGAACAATCCTCCGGCGAGCTCGCGTGGCTATCTGAGTCTGGCAAACTACCTGTATCAGGCGGTACACCGCTTTCCGGCGGGAACGTCGCGATGCCCCTGGGCAAAAGCCTGCCGGTCGGACAACGACTGCCTATCATCTTCCCCGACAAAGTTTTCGTATCACGCCGCGGATGTGGCCGACTCCCGTTGTTACGCATCGGCGTCTTCCGGCGCCGTCGCGAATTCGATGTGCTACGGGGAGCGGCCCACAAAGAATTCGTTGGGCGATTTTTGGCTTTACGATGCGGGCGAAAACTCGCTACCCGGTGCGGCATGCGAAGACCCGCGTGCTTCATCGGTCCGTACGGGAAAGACCGCACAAAGAAAGCGTCAGCTTTGTGTGCGCAAATACAAATGCCGATAGCCTGTTACAGGCCGCAGAGGATTCGGAGCGGTCGAAAACAGGTCCGTGGCTACTCGTTACTCGTCAGCACCCGGATCGGCTCGCCTTTTAGCCACGCCTCGATGTCCTCGACCGCGCCCCGGTACCACAGCTCGTAATTGTCGAGGATGAAGCCGCCGGTGTGCGGCGTGATGATGCTGTTGGGGAGATTGCGCAGCGGGTCGTCCAGGGGCAGCGGTTCGGTGCCGAACACGTCGATGCCGGCGCCGGCGATGACGCCGCGCTGCACGGCCGCGACCAGCGCGGCCTCGTCGACGATCGGGCCGCGCGCGGTGTTGATCAGAT